>CALFUP010000269.1 GCA_937929875.1 uncultured Cocleimonas sp.
ACAAGATAAAACAGAACACTGCTGAAGTGGTGCTGATCAACTATGTGCTGTCTTCATATCCAGATAAAAGCTGGCAAGGTAAAGCGTTCAATCAACATAAACGCAATCAAATGTTAAATGAGAGCTTTAAGCAATGGAAAAGATTATCACCATTATCCAAAGCTTATTTATCACTAACCTTGAAACGCTCAGGCAGAGTAGATAACGCTAAGCTGGTATTTGATAGTATTATGGATGCGTCAAAAAGCTCTGAGGAATTAGGCACGTATTGGCCCAAACAAGACCGCAGTTGGTATTGGTATAAAGATGAATTAGATACTCATGCTTTCATGTTACGCGCTTTAATGGAACTCGATCCTGAAGACTCACGACGTCACGGTTTAGTGCAGTGGTTGATGATGAATAAAAAACTAAACCATTGGAAGTCCACCCGTGCAACTGCCGAGAGCATCTACTCTATGGTGCATTATTTAGATAAAGAAAATCAGCTGGGCAAAGAGGAAAGAGTGCAAATTAACATTGGTAATTCGCTTTTAAAAACCATGGTATTTGCGCCAAATGAATATGTTGGCTCTAACAATAAAGTAATAGTGGAAGGTGATGATGTAACAAACGATATGGAAAATATTAGTATCGCCAATCAAAGTGACTCACTGATGTTCGCCTCAGCCAATTGGAACTTTTCTACTGAAAAACTTCCTGCTCAAGCACAAGGTGACTTCTTTAGGGTAAACCGTTCATTCTTTAAGCGCATGAAAAAAGGCAATGACTGGCAGTTACAACCTTTAGCCGAAGGCGCAACGATTGCCGTCGGTGACCAACTGGAAGTTCAACTGAAGTTATTTGCAAAAAACAATGCAGAGTTTGTTCATTTACGAGCGCCGCGTGGAGCAGGTTTTGAACCAGAGTCTCAACAATCAGGCTATAGCTGGGCTAATAGAACAGGTTACTACGAAGAGATTCGTGACAGCGGTACAAACTACTTTTTTGATAGATTACGGAAAGGCGAATACACTTTTAAATACCGTTTGAGAGCAGCAACCTCGGGACAATTTAGAGTAGCTCCTGCAAGTATTCAAAGTGTCTATGCGCCTGAGTTTAGTGCTTACTCAAGCGGTCAAAAGTTGAACATAAAATAAGGAGAAATCAACGTTACATGGCGAAACTCAATTAAAAAACATAAAAAAAGGTGGGGGGTGTCATTTTCTAACTGTTTAATACATTTATTACTAAGCTTAGGTTATCTCAGGACCTATTAACAGGTGCATAGCCTTTTGAGAATAATCGAAACTCGCTTTACATCACGTTGACGATACTTTGATTTAGGATTATAGTATTTGCTTAGCGCCGATTTGATTTCAGCTTGCAGGCGCTTTATAAATATAGCTAAAGCGTGGTAATGAATTTTTAAAACCCGCTTTTTTCATGCGGGTTTTTTTATGCCTGTAAATAATAAGAGACCTTTCTTGTGATAAGAAAAGGCAGTAGGTAGTAACTATGGACGATTTCGAATTTAACACTTTAGCCGTTAGAGCAGGACATCAACGCAGTAACTTTCAGGAGCATTCTGAAGCAATTTTTCCTACATCTAGCTTTATATTTAACTCCGCCGAAGAGGCAGCTGCACGTTTTGCGGGTGATGAGCCAGGTTATTTTTATTCTCGCGTTGCCAATCCTACCATTGCTTGTTTTCAAGACCGTTTAGCGGCATTAGAAGGTGGTGAAGCTTGCGTTGCAACATCATCGGGTATGTCTGCAATACTAGCGACCATGCTTGGTGTACTAAAAGCGGGCGATCACATTGTCAGCTCTCGTTCTATATTTGGTACTAGTACCGTGTTATTTCAAAAGACTCTGGAAAAGTTTGATATTAACTTCAGTTATGTCGAACTATCTGACTTAGACGCTTGGAAAGCGGCGATTCAAGATAATACGAAGTTGTTATTTGCGGAGACACCTTCAAACCCGATTACGGAATTGGTCGATATTCGCGCTCTTTCAGAAATAGCACACAAACATAATGCGCTATTGGCGATTGATAATTGCTTTTGTACGCCAGCATTACAAAAACCACTCGCGCTAGGCGCTGATATTGTAATTCACTCAGCAACTAAGTATCTAGATGGTCAAGGACGTTGTTTAGGTGGTGCGGTTGTTGGCGACAGTAAAATTGTTGGCGAAGATATTCATGCAATTTTGCGTTCAGGCGGAGTTGCAATGAGTCCGTTTAACGCATGGGTTTTCACGAAAGGCTTAGAAACACTCAATATACGTATGAAAGCTCATTGTGAAAGCGCGATGGCCCTAGCCACCTGGTTGCAAAAACAGGACAGTGTCGAAAAGGTTTACTACCCTGGATTAACAGCCCATCCACAACATGAATTAGCAAAAGCCCAACAAACCGGCTTTGGTGGTATCGTTTCTTTTGTTGCAAAAGGCGGAAAAGAAGGCGCTTGGAATATTGTTAATAATACGCAATTATTATCAATTACTGCTAATCTCGGCGATACCAAAAGTACCATCACCCATCCGGCAACTACGACACATGGTCGATTAAGCCAAGAGTTACGTGATGAAACATTAATTTCAGATGGCCTATTGCGCGTTTCAGTAGGTCTTGAAGATATTAAAGATATTCAGAATGATTTGGCTCGTGGCTTTTAATTAAACAGAGTCTAAACAAAACCTAGTTTAAGGATTCATTGAATTAAACATTAAGTGATGTTTATATAAAAAGTTATATAAAACATAAATAAAACCCTCCAAAAAGGTGGGGGGTGTCATTTTTACTCTGATTAAAGTAGTTTAAAATGAATAGAAATATCGCTCGACTACGTTGAGTCAAAGCAACCCTAATTTTTTTCGCTGTTTTTAGCAATGACATGATAGAACTAATATGAAAAATACAGAGCAAACACGAACGGATTTATTAAGCATTTTTTCTGCAGCAGTCGATGCTGTTGGAGGAACTTCAGCAGTAAAACGCGAATTTATTTCTAATGGCGAGCAATATCCCGATCAATTTCATGTAGTTGCTATCGGCAAAGCTTCTGATGCGATGTTACAAGGCATTATCGCGACAGAAACACCTAAAAATAAACGCATTAAGACAGCATTATTGATTTCAAAGCATGATCATATTAGTGCTGAAATGAAAAATGATCCTCGGGTCCATTCAATCGAATCAGACCACCCTCTTCCTAAAGAAGCCACAATGAAAGCGGGAGAATTATTGCTGGATTATGTTAGTCATTTACCAAAAGACGAAACCTGTGTGTTTTTGATTTCAGGTGGCGCATCTGCGTTGGTAGAGGTGTTACACGAAGGCTGGGACTTGGCTCAGCTACAAGAATTGACCGATTACCTATTAGCCAATGGCTATAACATCAACCAAATGAATGCGATTAGACGTCGGATTTCAAAAATCAAAGGCGGTGGTTTGTGGCAATTTGTTGGCGAGCGTCCAGTACATTGTCTGATGATTTCTGATGTTCCGGGAGATAGTCCTTCTGACATTGGTTCTGGTGTTTTATTTCCTGTTGATGATATCGATTTACCTGAATTACCCGAACAATTTACTAAGAAGATTCCTGTTTTTCAGCAACAAAAACAAGCGGCTGGTTTTGTTTGGAAAATTATCGGGTCTTTAGATGTGGCTAAAAAAGCTGCTGCTAAAAAAGCCTCTGAACTTGGTTATACTGTTGATATTCAAGCAGAGTTTCTTGACGGAGAAGCATCTGAAGTTGCGAAATCTTGCGTTACTAGCTCACAAGAAAAAACAGATACCTTACTGATTTGGGGTGGTGAGACAATGGTATACCTTCCTGAAAACCCAGGTGCAGGTGGTAGAAATCAGCACTTGGCTTTATCAGCTGCAATCGCTATACAAAACAACCCTAAGACTATTTTATTAGCTGCAGGAACTGACGGTTCAGATGGCGTTAGCGATGCCACAGGTGCAATCGTAGATGGGGAAACGGTAAAGCGCGGATCAGATAAAGAAATGAATGCTAAAGACTATCTCAAAGCCAGCGACTCGAACACCTATTTGAACGCTACTGAAGATACGATTGTAACTGGAGCAACGGGCACAAATGTGATGGATTTAGTTTTAGCGATAACTCTCGATTAATCGTTCAACTAGATTAATATATAAAAACAGCTCTATTGCGGTTGCAAGCATATCGAAGGCCTGTATTGAACAATATCAAAATGACCCCCCCCCCTACTTTTTAAGTAGTTTTACTAGTACTTGGGGGCCTTTAAAATCCTTATTCAAAGAATGTTAAGAAGGTAATTTAGGCAAGGGCTGTGGTATTCGGCTTTCATTGACTGAGACATAGGTATAAACCGCTTCGGTAACTTTTATACTTTCATCACTCAATAGATCTCGTCTTACCCATGTTTCGATTTTAACCGCTATAGACGTTCTGCCAGTTTTTTCGATCTCGCAATAACAACTGACTTCATCACCAATAAAGACAGGAAGTAGAAAAATCATTGCTTCAACAGCTACGGTAACTACACGAGATTGTGCAATTTGCCTAGCATATGAGCCACCTGCGATATCCATTTGAGACATTATCCATCCGCCGAAAACATCTCCACTAGGGTTTGCATCTGCCGGCATTGCAAGGGTACGAAGCGATGGGAGTTTCTTAGTTAAATAGGGATCTCTATTAGTCATGCTTGCCTTGTATGATTGATTTCATGTTTTTTTAAACGATGTTTCATGGTTTATTACTCTAGAAACGATGCTTTCAAGAATTACTTTTTAAGAAATTATCAACCCGAGTAAAAAACTCATCAGCTTGTTGGAAATGCGGTAGATGGCCTGCATTTTCAATCGTAATAATGGTTGAAGCAGGAAAAAGCGAATTGATTATCGAATAATCTTGCTCTCTAATATAAGGCGAATCACCCCCACTAATAAACAACGTTTTCTTGTTAAAGATTTGCTCAGCCGTGCTAAATCCGGCTATTTTGAGATAGCCTCGGGCAATTTCTGAAATATTACACTTCCAACGAAATCCCGTGCTTGGCTCATCATTCTCATTTGCTCGGCGTAAATTCTTGATCATAAAACCACGCTCAGTCGCATCTTCAATCGAATCTTGCAGATAATCGTCAATAGCTTCGCGTGAATTTAATTCAGAAACGGGTGCATTCATTACTGTCTCTAATGTTTTTTGATGCCATAAAGGGTAGGGCCTAGGCGCGATATCAACGATTATCAATTTATTCAGCACGGGTAAGCCAGCTTCTTGAGTACTGTTATGAGCGTTGTTATAGCTATTGTTAGCTAATGCTAACTGCATCGCAACTTTTCCACCCATCGAATGACCAAGGCAGTCAAATTCTTGTATTTCCAAATGAATCAAAAGATTTAACACATCTTCATACATTTCACGATAGCTCATGCCAGCAACATGAGGGGAATTTCCATGATTACGTAAATCCATGGTAATCACTGTGCGATTTTTAGATAGTCGTTTCGCTTGACCTCGCCAGTTATCCATTGATCCCAGTAAACCATGCAGAATGATCAAAGGTATTGTTTGTTCTGCACCAGACTGTTCTGTTGGAAAGACTTTATGATTGAGAATATTATTCTCAGTTGATTCAGCTGTACTTTGAAGGGATTTATCGCTCATGGATATTTGACCTGAGTAAATGGTGTATTTGAAAATTGGATATCTAACGCTCTAACCTTACAAATGATTAGAATTCTAAACCAAGCACTTCGACTTCTTTTAAAATATCTTCTCGTTCCTGATCAGAACTGTTCACAATGTCATAATAAATTTTATGCGATACATCGTTGATACCACAGAAAGCTAGCGTACCATCCGTAATGGGTCGGTAAGAAATTTCCAAAGCATCGTTTTCTGCAAAGTATTCTTCCGAAGCTCCTGCCGTGATCATTACCAACGCCTTTTTGTGCGTTAGCAACCCTTTTGCGCCATCTTTTGAGTATTCAAATGCAACACCATTGGTTAAAATCACATCAAACCAGCCTTTTAACATCGCAGGTGGCGTAAACCACCAAAGCGGATAGATAAAAACTAGTCCCTCAGCCCACAACAACTGCTCATGTTCATTCCCTATTCTAGTGGGAATATTCCCTTGATGAAGTTGTGATAACTCTTCAGAACTTAGCACAGGATTGAAATTTTCTTGATATAAATCCTTTACTCTAATCTCATGTCCTGAATGAACTAATCCTGCGCTTATTCTATCTAATAAGGCGTGATTGAAACTGCTAGAATTTGGATGGGTGAAAACGATCAATACTTTCATTATAATAGGCATGTTTGCAGCGAGGCTGAGTATTCTAATTGAGTACACATATTTGAGCAAATTCTTGCTCTATTCCTCCACGATTGTTACATTACGCTGTTTTTTGTATGGATATTATTCTTCAACAAGAAGTTAAGAGTAAATTGCAAGAAATAATACAATTCAACGTTTATAATTGTTTTTGTTTGGGCTTAACAAAAACACTTGTAAAAACTTAAAAATTTTCGGAAAAACTCTATGTTCAAAGCATTTTTTGGTATGTTCTCAAACGATATATCTATCGATTTGGGAACCGCAAACACGCTTATTTATATGCGTGGCAAAGGGATTGTACTAGATGAACCATCAGTAGTTGCTATTCGACAAGAACGTGGTCCAGGTGGTCCGAAAAAAATCGAAGCCGTTGGTGTTGAAGCAAAGAAAATGCTTGGCCGTACGCCAGAAAATATCACTGCTATCCGTCCCATGAAGGATGGCGTAATTGCTGACTTCACTTATACCGAAAAAATGCTACAGCATTTTATTGCGAAAGTAGCGCCAAGAAGAATTTTTGGACCTCGTCCTCGTGTCGTTATCTGTGTACCTTGTGGTGCAACTCAAGTTGAGCGACGTGCCATTAAAGATTCAGCAATGGGCGCAGGGGCACGTAAGGTATATTTAATTGAAGAACCAATGGCTGCTGCTATTGGCGCTGGTGTCCCTATTGATGAAGCTGTCGGTTCGATGGTTCTTGATATAGGTGGTGGTACATCTGAAGTAGCCATCATGTCATTACGTGGCATTGTATATTCTGCTTCTGTACGTATTGGTGGCGATCGATTAGATGATGCAATCATCAGCTATGTGCGTCGCAACTACGGCATGTTGATCGGCGAAGCGACTGCAGAAAATATTAAATGCAAAATTGGCTCTGCTTATCCTGGCAAAGAATTAATGGAACTTGAAGTTAAAGGTCGTAACCTTTCAGAAGGTGTTCCTCGTAGCTTCACTCTAACCAGCAATGAAATCCTTGAAGCATTACAAGAACCGTTATTCGGTATAGTCAGTGCTGTTAAAACCGCATTAGAACAAACGCCACCTGAGTTAGGTGCTGATGTTGCAGACAGAGGTATCGTCCTTACTGGTGGTGGCGCATTATTACGTGACCTTGATCGCTTACTAATGGAAGAAACAGGAATTCCTGTAGTAGTAGCTGATGATCCATTAACGTGTGTAGCACGTGGTGGTGGTCGTATTCTTGATATGCTTGATGACGATAGTTTTGATTTCTGGGCTTCAGAATAGGTCTTTCACAATAAGAGACCAATAATGGAGAGTCTGTTATTTATAATCTAGATAGAGATGATAGTAAGCAACAAGGTTATCTAATTAAGTTTG
>CALFUP010000270.1 GCA_937929875.1 uncultured Cocleimonas sp.
AATCCAGGCGATAGATATGCACCCTGCTCTGTTAAAACTCTTTTGCATTTCCCAAATGTACTTTTAGCTACGGAGTCATAAACTAAGTCGTATTGAGAATCCCTTTTAGTGAAATCTTCTTCTTGATAGTTAATGACTTTATCTGCGCCTAATGACTTCACTAAATCCACATTCGCACCACTGCAAACACCAGTCACTTCTGCACCCATCGCTTTTGCAATTTGAATTGCAGCAACTCCCAAACTCCCTGATGCGCCATTTACAAGCACGCGTTGACCACTTTTAAGTTGTCCGATGTCTTTTAAAAAAGCGTAGGAAGTCACAGCCCCATCACAAATTGGTGCTGCTTCTTGATGACTGACATTAGCAAAAGATTTAACGATCACTGCATCTTCAGCGATGCAAATATACTCGGCATTAGCACTGAAATCGACTCCAGTTTCGCCGAACACTGAATCACCTATTTTAAATTGCGTGACTTCATTGCCTATCTCTTCAACTTCGCCCGAAAACCCTGTGCCTGCAATGGGATTTTTATGTTTGGTTAAACCTAGAAACAACCTACCAATACGGGGAGTGCCAGCTCTCATCAAGCTATCGGCCGTGGTTATGCTCGTGACGTGAACTTTGACTAAGACTTGATTTGCTTTTGGCGAAGGTTTATCAACTTCTTTCACCTGAATTACATCGGGTGAACCGTAGCCTGAACATACGACTGCTTTCATTTTGTATTTCGTTTTATTTTTCATTTCAACTCTCGTTTACATATTAATAACGCATAAGAAATAGCTTAATTCATACAATTTAGAATAGTAATTGCCAAATCTCGCATTATAGACATACAATATTGCATGGACTGGAGATCAATAAAGTTTAACTGGAACCGTGCGCGTGCTTTTTTAGTGACCGCAGAAGAAGGCTCATTATCCGCAGCTGCACGGGCTTTGGGCATGACTCAACCGACGTTGGGAAGGCAGGTTACCGCTTTAGAAAAAGAATTGGGCGTAGCTCTATTTGAACGCGTAGGACTCGGCCTAATCCTCACACCGAGCGGTTTAGATTTGGTAGAACACGTCAGAGCTATGGGAGACGCAGCAAGTAAAGTGTCGCTAACGGCTAGCGGCCAATCACAAAATATCGAAGGAAATGTGTGTATTACCTGCAGTGAATATTATGCAGTTTTTGTCTTACCAGCGATTATTAAAAAACTGAGATCGTTAGAACCAAAAATAAGCATAGAAATCATCGCAACGAGTAGTACCAGCGATTTAAGGCGACGCGAAGCAGATATTGCTATTCGTAATTTTAGGCCAACTCAATCCGAGTTGATTGCGAAAAAAGTCAAAGATGTTTACGCAAGGCTTTATGCCACACCTGACTACCTTAAACAGATTGGAGAACCTCAAAATAGAGCGGATCTCAGTCATGCAGATTTTATCAGCTTCGATGATACCCATCAGCTTATGCTTGGCTTAAATGCAATGGGGCTAAAACTCACTAAACACAATTTTCCTTTGCAAACAGAACATTTCATCACCCATTGGGAACTGGTAAAACAAGGGTTAGGCATCGGTGTCATGCCCGAAGAGTTGGGTGAGTTTGAGCCATTGGTTGTCCAAGCTTTACCATCACTAGCAGCTATTGAATTCCCTATTTGGTTAACGGCACATAGAGAACTGAATACAAGTAGAAGAGTCAGGATGGTGTTTGATTTATTGGCAACTGAGCTTGCTTAAGGAGCCTCTGAATAAAGGATAAAAAGGACACCCCCCTACTTTTTGAGGATTTTATCTAGTTAAGACAAAACAAGTCTGGGACTTGATGAATTAAAATACTTAAATATCTAAATCATCATAATAACGAATGCTTGGTGGCTGAGATAACATGGCACCTAGTGCCGCTAATGCTCCTGTTTCATCTCTCCAAGCTAGGTATTTTTCATAATGCGGGCGTGACTGCCATTTCTCTTGAAGAATTAGATTAAGAGAATCATCTTGATTTTCAACAACTTTAACACCTTCGCAACCTTCGTAAGCTCGGGTATCAGGAAGGATTACCACGAGCGTCGTTTTCAATTCTTCAATAGTTTCAGGTGTTGCTTGTACTTCTAATAAAACGGTGACGCTCATTGTACTGACCTCTTAAAATTTCGTTGATATGGACTTCATTCATTGTTTTTCTATTTTAACGCTATCACACTCTATCGATAGATTTACGTTTTTCTTGTGCTAGTTTGTATGAAATAGAGCTAACTTTTTTCATACATTTCCCATGCAAACGAGTGCTGAGGGCTCAAGATCATTTGCTAGACTCAATATGGTTTTAACCTCTTGATTGTTAAACCCTCCCACTAATACCATGCCTACATCTAAAGTGGTTCCTTGTAATTGCATATTTTGGGCAATCGCACCTACTTCAATATAGTTATATCTTTCCCCGCGCTTATTAAAAGGCGGTTGTTCAGAAAAATGTTGATTCATTGATTGGATATTGCCCGCAAGGATAACGATGACTGCGGCATTTCCAACCCACGCTTGTTCGCCTATTGCAGCTTCCTCCAATTGCTTAGAGAAAAGCCCTGTTTGTAGTTCTACAAGAGAGTGATCCGAATTATCATATTGATATAAACCTGGTGCTAAAGGTGAGTTCTTCTTGGCAACAACGTTGTTTACCACAACATAGGTAGATATAGGATATTGCTCTTGTGCTGATGGAGCCGTTAATTTGTTGCCATTGCCTCTTAGACCTTGTGCGGCAAATAATATTTGAGATAGCTTAGTAAGTGAAAGCGGCGTATCTAAATATTCCCTTTTAGTTTCTCGCTGCTTAAGTGCAGACTCTACACTCATCGTCATTGCAGATTCTTGTTGAGGCTTAGCTAACTCTATTTTAATCATTCGGGTTGACTGTCTCTACCTTCCGGGTGATTAGGTAACTCGTCATTAGCTTCATACCAGCTTGCACCGTACTTGGTAAAAATATGCGCGTCAGGCTTCAGACTAATATCTGTATCTAATGTGCTCAATGCAAACTCTACACTCTTTCCATCATCATTTGGCATTTCAAAAATCAAACTTGATCCACAATTTTCACAGAACTTTCGTGTTGTACCGTTTGGTGCTACATACGATTTAATAAAATTTTCACCAGAAACCCAATGAAAGTTTTCACTTTTAGCTTCAGCGTATGTGGCGAATGCTGCCCCATGGAATTTACGACACATAATGCAATGGCAGTGGCCCATTCGCTCTTCTATTTTCGTGACTTCATATTTTATTGACCCACACAGACATTGGCCTTGGTATTTATGTTCAGTTGAATCAGTCATTAGTTACCCCTTTATTGAAAATATATTTTAAATCATAACATTTGGGATATTAGGAATATGCCGGTGAGTCAAATCTCATCATTTAGGAGTACTTTTCGTGAATTAATTTTTTAGAAAGTGGTATCTGCCACGGCGTACATTTTCCAACCCTCAGTAGTTTTAGTAAAAGCATAAAAACCATGAACACTTTCTATTTTAGAACCATCTTTTCTGCATCTAACGGCGGAAGCCACCGCATGCGCATCTTTATCATTTACGGCGGTTACTTCAAATTTCCACTCTATGGAATGATCCCATTGTTTTTCGTCTTTTAGTTTTTGGGGATTAATTGGATAGGAGTCACACATTGTGACTGAGCCATCATTGATATAAGCGATGGGATATTTAACCATTTTATCGATCAACGAAATATCATTATGCTTAAAGCCTTCAACGTAGTATTCCATATACGTATCTAGCACTTCTTGTTTCAATTCATCAAAGGTCATTTCACTCTCCTTACTTTAGTAACTACACCAGCCGAAAGTCCACGAACATTCTGATATTTTGTACTAGTTTTCTACTGTATTGAGAAAGATATCATGAACTTCTTATGAGGCTATTGATTTTAGATTTTTGGGAGGTGTAACGTATTCAAAATGTTATTTTAAACGATAAGAAACTGAGGCTTACTATAAATTAGGGGAATCGTTACATTAAAAATGACAACCCCCACCTTTTTGATGATTTTTCAATCAACAAATAGTCGTCACTTCATTCCAAACACCTTTGCAGCGTTCTAAATTTTCTCTACTAAACTGCTAAGCTTAGACTGAAAGTGTTGTATGAGGTCTCATTTAAGCGGCTTGTTTACACTCAATTGTTGCTTGATTATCTAATGCTTCCGCTATCGATTTAATTTCATCAAGTTTGATAGCTGCATTTTCAATCAACATTGAATTACTGATATCTTCAGTTAAATAGATCAATGAGCAAGATGGAGCTAACCACAAACGATCACCAATCAAGTCATGAATAGGTTTTAACCAAGCTAGAGTATCATTGATATCTGTCTGGGCTGAGTTTTGTGCATCGACAACAGCTAGCGATATGATTTTATAATTGGGTAACCAGTCGACAACTTTCAGTGCTTCATCTTCTGCACTAATGGTATCCAAATGAAATCCATCAACAGTAAGTTCGCGCAAGAGCGGTAAGTTGTCACCTAATTTTCCGAAGTAAGTCGCGAGTAGTTTTTTAACGGGTGAACGCTGAAAATGGAAGTAAGCTTGTAATAAAGCATGTTTCCAATCTTCGTCGATTTCTTGTGAGAGAATTGGTTCATCGAATTGCACCCATTCGATTCCAGCATCCGCAAATGCTTGTAATAAATCCGAATAAACAGGCAGTATTGACGTTAAAAAATCTAATTTGTTTACGCCATCTTTTTCAACACCAAACCATAGATAAGAGATTGGACCGATAATAATAGGTTTAACGTTTAAGCCTTGTTGTTTCGATGCCTTGATTTCATTGATAAGAAACGTTGCATCTAGAGAAAATCGTGTGTTTGCGGTGAATTCAGGAGCAACATAACGAGCCTTAGTACCAAACCATTGTGCATCTTGATAGGCTTTAAAATGCTTAACTTCTGATTGATGTCCTAGTAAATCCATCATAGTCACCATCGGGTCAGACACACCTGAGCAAGTTAAAGAGGTAAGATCAGAACTTTCTTGTTGTTGCCAATTAGCGTGTGTCGAGTGTTTTGCACTGTGTATTGGAAAGCCTAAATTGTGTGTCGTTACCATTTTATGTACCCATGCCTTTGATTCTATTTATATAGTGTATTTTGTTTGATAGATGAATCATAATGATGGTTTTTGCACAAACCATGAGAAAACCTCATGAAGGATATTCGTGTAAAAATAGACTTCACAAATCGGAAATAAGAATGATCGAAAATAAACACCTCAAAATTATTCAAGCCCTGCACGTAAACGGCACGCTCACCGAAGCGGCAAATGCTTTATTTTTAACCCAATCAGCACTGTCACATCAGATCAGTCATTTGGAAAAGAAGTTAGAAACTAAACTGTGGGAACGCGAAGGAAGAAATCTGCGCCTGACCCAAGCGGGTGAAGTTTTACTAAAAACGGCACAGCAAGTGCTGCCTGTAATCGAGCAGACAGAACAGACACTCAAAGCCTATGGCGAAGGTCGTCAAGGTATCTTACGTATAGGTGTGGAGTGCTACCCTTGCTATGAATGGCTACTGGGAGTGATTAGAGTGTTCCTAGAAAAAATGCCTGATGTCGATGTAGATCTAATCAATAAATTTCAGTTTTCAGGCATGGAAGGCTTACTCAATCAGCATATCGATATTATGGTTACGCCCGACATGGAAATTCATGAGAAGGTACATTACGAAACTGTCGCTGAATACGATTTGGTGGTTTTAGTATCCGCAAAACATGAATTAGCACATAAGGACTCAATCACTGCCGAGGAATTCGCCAAAGAGACTTTTCTTAGCTTCCCTATTCCATTAGAACGCATGGATATCATGAATCATTTTTTGAACCCAGCAAAACTGAAACCCGCGCATATCAAGAACGTAGAATCGATTGAACTGATGTTACAAATGACCGAATTTGGTCGTGGTGTTTGTGTATTACCTGAATGGCTCGCCGAAGAATCAATGCAGAAACACGATATAAAGTCCCTACAAATCGGTAACCATGGTATAGGCAAAGAGCTATATATCGCGGTGCGAAAGCCTGATAGTGACATTAAGTATATTCAAGAGTTTATAAAGACAGGCAAAGGATTGGCTGATAAGAGTCTTGAAGGTTAGAGGGTTAAAAATGACACCCCCCTACTTTATTAGTGTTTGAAACGATCTTTGATCTAACTAGATAGTTAAAGCCTGACGTTCACTCCAAGGTCGCTCATCTATCGGCAGATGAATCAATGCGGACAATGCGCCCACACCCACCCCAAGCCACCATACAATATTATAATTACCGAAAAGATCGTACAGCGTACCGCCCAACCAAACGCCCATAAAACCACCCAGTTGATGCGAAAAGAACACCAGTCCGAATAGCGTTCCCATATAGCGTAAACCGTAAATTTGCGCGATCAAACCCGAAGTTAAAGGCACCGTCGCCAACCATAAAGCGCCCATCAGTGCAGAAAATAGCACCACGGTTGAAGGGGTAATGGGGTTTAAAATAAACGCTGCTGCCACGATAGTGCGCAGAAAATAGATACTCGCCAATAGGTATTTACGAGAATAACGACTGCCTAACCAGCCGGCTAACAAGGTTCCGCCAATATTAAACACACCGATGATAGCAATCGACACAGCGCCCAAAGTTGATGTGGTCGACACTCCAATCGTTTGCATAATACTCGTCGGGCTAATTGCCGCGCACATTTCGGTGATGAATGCAGGAAAGTGCGCCGTAATAAAAGCCAATTGATAACCACAGGAAAAGAAGCCAATAAAGATAAAGATAAAGGTACGATCTTTTGCCACTCTTTTTAAAATGGTACCCATAGTCTCTTCATGTTTCTCGACCTTAGCAGGCGGGGGAACACGCATATAAAATAAGGCAAACAGAGACAGCAAAATCATGCCCGCGAACACTAAAAATACCGACTGCCATTGAATATTCTGCAATAAATACTGCGCCAAAGGCGGGCCAACAATTTGACCTGCCGAACCTGCCGCAGTGGCAATACCCAATGCCATCGAACGATGCTTATCAGAAGTTGCACGCCCGACTACGGCTAAAATAACGCCAAAACCTGTACCAGCAATACCAAAGCCTACCAACATTTCTAGAAGCTGATGCTGTCCTGGTGTAATCGCGTAAGATGACAAAACCAAACCGATAGCGTAACAAACCCCACCGGTAATGATCGCTTTACGATCGCCGTATTTTTCCGCCAGCATACTAAATAGTGGCTGACCAATACCCCAGAATAAATTTTGAATGGCAATCGCAAACGAGAAGTCAGCGCGTAACCACCCAAACTCATTTGAGATAGGAATCTGAAACACCCCAAACGAGGCTCGAACTGAAAAACCTATCAAAACAATGATACAACCCACAATTAAAACTGGCGTAAACAGCGAGTCTTTTTTAAGTGTTGTGGTTGCAGTATTCATCGTTCGGCTTTGCTAATCCTTCATTTCGAATTGATTACAATGTATTTATTGATCTTATTCATCAAGAGTAGCGACAGCTTTTGCAGTCATTTCTATGTAGATGGTCGCTACCTTCCTTTCGACCATCTCGTCAATACTACTCATTAATGACGACTGAGTAACAACCGCAGCCATCTCTTCTGTTTGGCCTAATTTGCAATCAAAACTCCAATACTTAGTACCCGTTGGAAGTTTATTGCTTCGTTCTTTTTTCAAATATTTTTTTATGTCATGTTTTATCGAATCAACGATTCGAGCCACTTTGATTTTCGGGTGATCTAGCTTATAAGTCTGTTTCATTGGAATCCTGATGGAGTGAGCTACTAAAGTGCGCAGAATAGCGTCTAAGGGCGCGCAGTGTACATTTGATAAAATCATTCTACAAGAATTTGAGAGTAAACGCATCGATACCACAAAATCCAGAAAATCTCACAGTAAATATTTAGCTAAAACTCATTATTTCTCTGATTAAATACTTGACTATTTTTTTGTGTTTACTTGTCCACAAAACCTGTGGATAAGTCTGTGTATATCATCATCTAATCAGTCTGAAAGCCTTGATAAATTGAGCCTCACCACTAATTGCTTAATTTTTAACCACAATGATTATATATTTATATATCAACAAGTTACAATGTTAAATTAACAAGTTAAAGTAGAAATCTCGCAAATATCACCTTTTTTAAACAAATTAGCACTTGATTTTTTAGTTGTGAATAAAATAGAAAATAGTTATGAAGACTTAGGATAACGCTAAGTCATTGTTAAGCTTAGATTAAGCTAGTTCTGTATAATTTTTATACATAAAATAATGCAATAAGCATCATTCATTAATAGATAATATTCATCTATTGCTCAGCTCATTTACAGTTAATCCCTGACATATTCTTTGAAAAGAAGAATTTCTTTCCTACCTATTTCGGTCTTTTAAATTTATTACGAATTTATTTATTCAGAAACTAAAACTCTTCCTCTAATGAATACGATTTAAAACAGAGACCTTTGCATAAGAGACATGAATTGATACCCCCTACTTTTCTACAGTTCTATCTCACCTTTTAGATCGACTGCACTTCGGTTTGAGTGCTTTAAATGATGTAGCGTCACTTTTAGGCCTCTTTACTACCTTTTCATAGACTATTTATAAATAGTCTTTAGACTCCGCATCATTGGCTGTAATCAGCTGTTTTTGATATCTAACATAAACTCAGGGCAAGGCGTGATGGCAAGCATGAAAAAGAAATTTCTTACTAATCTTGAAGAGCAACTTTTTGAAACAATGAATGTTGCCAAAGCTGGCGCAAAAATTTCGGATGCGGATAAATATCGCTGTGAAGGCTTTATGCAGGCGGGTGTGGAATTAGAGATAGTCACAGATGAGGAAATTCAAGCGCTGATTAAAGAAGTACATGAAGGTGTTTTCGGCGAGTCTATCATTGCACGACGTGGTAAAGAGAAACTAGGAAGTTTGCACTAGATTCAAATGTATTAATGATAGCTTTCTTGATCATCTATACCTTACCTAGCTCTAGCTCCACCTAATCAAGTCAAATAACTGGTCTGAACTTGCCGAAGCCTTGTATCGATCGGAATCGAAATGCTTGTATTGAGCTGAGTCGAAATGACACCCCCCTACTTTTTGAAGGCTTTATTCAAAAGTATCTAACGCAGCGCATTTCACACAACGCGTATTGGTCGGATCTGCTTCCATTCTTTTAAAGTCGATTTCTTCTTCACAATAAAAACAGGTGCCGAAATCACTGGATTCAACTCGGCGTAAACTACCTTCTAGTTTTTCTGACTGCATTTCTCTACGACGCGACGCTTCAAGCGCCATTTGTTGCCCTTGCATTGCGTCCATTCGGGAGAGTCTACCAACACTGGATTGATCAAGGATAACGGTATCGGTATTACCTGACTTGGCAAACTCGGCTTCTAAGGCTTGGTGTTTTTTTTGTATCTGAAGTAATTGTTGCTTACATTGCTGTCTTTGTTCTGAAGTCATTGTTTTTACCTTGATTTAGAACTTATTGAAAACCTATATCACCATGATACTAACGGTTACAGTAAAATAAGGCACTTGTTCTTTTTCAAGTAAGGTGAAATCGTATATTTCATTTCCATCTTTATCATAGCTAGGGTCTTTTCTGGCATAACCACCCATTTCTATGTATACACTCATGTATGGGTTTAACCTTGTTAAAGCGTCCACCTCGATATTACCAAAACCAGACGGTTCGTAGCCGGTGTGCCTGAATACTTTCAGTGGTGGCATATTATGGTTTTTTATAAAATAGTTTTCTATCGCAATGGCATGACTACCTACGACTCGATAGTTTGCAGCTACGATAGTTTGAGAGTGTGTAAAACGTGTGCAATCTACATATTCCAAATGCCTTGGTTTCTTTGCGAAGCGGCTTAATAAATCACCACATGAGGTAAGTTCGATATCATTTAGCATGTGAGTATACGCAAAACGATCAAACATCTGTTGCTCATATTCTTCTGACTCAGTGAGCTCTTTGTATGATTTATTGTCTTTATTAATGGGCGAGTAGAAGCTGCTTTTCCAAGTGGCTCCTTCTTTAATAAATACCGCCTGATAAGGTGGATGATGTAGTTGATAAAACCCTAAATAGAACTTGGCTGTAAACAATAGAATTAGGATGCAAGAAAGCAATAAGATCGGCTTTTGTTTCACGTTTTCATCCATTAACACTCAAAAAGTGGGGGGGTGTGCTTTTCAACAGTTATTTTGTTCTCACAATAAAATCATCAAAATAGAGTGTTTCATCATGTGGATGAGCCGAGCTTTCTGGCGTATTACCACCAAAAAAAGTACTGAAGATTAGCGAATCAATGGCAAGCTCGGGGATGTCACGAAAACGAATATTTGTGCAATCTAGGACTAGTTTATCATCCAGCCAAATTTTCATTTTGCCATCTCGGTTACCTTGCTTAGTTGTATTGCTGTCGCTTTTATCGCCATTGTCTTCTGCATCTGGCAAAGTATTCATTTTTAAATACTGCTTTATTTTATAAAAACGTCCAGTATCAAATCTGAATTCATATTCATCTGCTGCCCATTCAGACAGACATTTACGGTCGCTATTCTCTTCAAAGCTAAAGTATTTGTTTCGCTTGATAACACAAAGCTCATGATCTAAGCCATACCGTGGACAGGCTTTTTGATTGTACTTATCATCCTTCATATCCGGGTAATACAAGTAACCTAAACCACGTCCCTTTTGGCCCCACATTAAACGTGATGTCCAGCCATTGCGGCCATCTGCTGTTGCGCCTCCACTAATGGTTTCTCCTCCCATTAAACCGGGTAATTTACCGCCGAAGAGTCCATCGCGAGTAAATAAGAAGCCTTTTTTAAATTTAACTTTATATTCGAAAGAGAGTTGTTC
>CALFUP010000271.1 GCA_937929875.1 uncultured Cocleimonas sp.
ATGACGCAGGCTATTCTATTGAAAAAATGATCCTTGATGAAGATAAAGGGTTAGCGGGAAACATCGAACCTTGGATTGCTATCACTAGCTCCTCAAAATAACAGAGAACTCATTCTAGATAATTTAAAATGTATTAAAAAGTGGGGGGGTGTCCTTTAAGGAGCCTCTGAATGACCTATGTGAATTCTGGCAACGCCAAAAAGTCAGAATCGAGACGTAGTCATGCAGGAATGCTCATACCTTTCAAATGACTACAACGAAGAGTCTGGCTTTTTGGCTCAGCCCGGCAGGGTATGCCTGTCGAAGGCCTGTATTGAGCTACGTCGAAATGACACCCCCCCACTTTTTGATGCTTTTATTTACAGATTGAAGCAGAATAGATAGCGATCTCATTTAGCTTTTATATTGTACTACCGACTATCTAAGTTGTTTTATACTTTGCGCTATTAGCTTTATAATCAGCTAAAACTTAAAGAATATTTAGGGGAAAATTATGCGTGGCGCTGGTGGATCAGATGGAGGTTTAATGCCTTTTTTAATTGGGTTTGCAATGATGTGTGCAGGCTTTTATATGCTATTAAATGCAATCGTTGTGAGATCACATTTCGGCTTAGGTCATAGCCTTTACTCCATGGGCGGATTTAATGTAACCAGCGGCATGATAATGATTCCCTTCATTTTTGGCGTAGGCATGTTGTTCTTCAACTCGAAAAATTACATCGCTTGGTTCTTAACGGGTGGCTCTTTAGTGGCATTCATCTTTGGGGTTATCTCAAATATTAACTTCACGATGAAACACATGTCTGCATTTGATTTGATAGTGATTGTAGTACTTGCTTTTGGTGGTTTAGGTTTGTTTCTAAGATCATTGTATCCACCTAAAAACTCATGAAGCTAATTCAGTAAGTTTTTGGGGACACATTAATACCACAAGATACGATACAAGCTAGTTAAAGTGACACCCCCCTACTTTTTGAAAATATCTCCTATAATATTTCACGTAATTTTATGATCGACTCCATTAATTTCATGCTGATTTCCTATATTTTTTCATTCTGAAAATTTACAAATACGCTTCTAACAACTCAATCAATTCCATCTTTACAAACGCTGATATTAATCTTGCGTTCAAGTTATTAATGATAAAATTTTTGAATCTCAAATTAATAATTATAAATATAATAAAAACCGTTTCCATCGGAATGATTAGAACAAATCTCTCATTCTTTTTTGTTTCATTCTCAAAATTAAAAACATATATGACTGATTTTATTAATAATATTTTCTCATTCCCAACGCTTTTCTATACTGGCTTACTTACATTAGTCATTTTGTATTGGTTAGCATCAAGCTTTGGCTTAGCTGACTTTGATATTGCAGACGGTATGGAGCTGGATGTATCTGACGTGGCGGATGGATCAGGTTGGATGAATAGATTCAAACTCGATGGTATTCCGCTAACCATCAGTATTTCCTTCATCATTTTCATATCTTGGGTGATTTGTTTTTTACTGGTGCATTTTTACCAAGGAAAAATCGCAGATAGCTTAGTTGAAATTTTTGTGGGTTTCTGGGTAATTATCTTAGCTCCAGTAGTTGCGGCTCCAATAGTTGGAACCCTCTGCTCGCCATTGAAGCCCTTATTCAAAAAATTAAATGAAGATGGAGAAGGACGAAATGCCGATTCTTTAATTGGACATCTCGCCACAATTCGCACCAATAAAGTCACTATGACTTTTGGTGATGCAGAGCTTGATGATGAAGGTGCTAACCTTATTTTGAAAGTTCGAGCTGAAGAACCTAATGATTTAAAACGCGGGGATAGCGTGGTTATCACTGAGTATTTAATTGACGAAAACACTTATCGCGTTAGATCTAGAACATAAAAAGAATCAAAAAAATCCGTTAGAAAAAGTTTAAAGACTTAATAGAAACACTAAAAATAATACAAATAACCAGTTAACACTCTCGTTAACATTCTCGTTAACATTATAGGAAGTATAAAAAATGGGCTCTCTCAGTATTTTCACTCTCGTCTCAATTGCAATTATCGCAATTCTAATCATTATCATCTTAATCGCCATTACGCGCTTTTACGTTAAGGTTCCTCAAGGCTGGGCTTTGATTATTAATGATATGTCGAGTACGCCTAAAGTTAAGTTTACGGGTGGTGTTGTTTGGCCAATTCTTTACAAAAAAGAATTGATGAAAATCTCATTGATTACTTTGGAAGTCGATCGCAAAAATAAAGATGGTTTGATTTGTAAAGATAATATCCGAGCTGACATTGTCGTCGCCTTCTATATGCGCGTGAATGAAACCCAACAAGACGTGTTAAAAGTTGCGAAGTCGATTGGCGTAGAGCGAGCGTCTGATAGAGATGCAGTACACGAATTATTCAACGCTAAGTTTTCAGAAGCGCTAAAAACAGTCGGCAAGAATATGGATTTTGTAACCCTATTCGAAAATCGTATTGCCTTCCGTGACAGTATTATCGAAGTCATCGGTAACGACTTAAACGGTTATGTTTTAGAAGATGTGGCGATTGATTATCTTGAACAAACACCAATGACTCACCTAGACCCACAAAATATTTTGGACGCTGAGGGTATCCGTAAAATTACTCAATTAACGGCAGTGCAAAACGTAAGTACCAACGAATTATCACGAAATGAAGAACTAGCGATCACTAAGAAAAATGTTGAAACGCGTGAAGCGATGTTAGAGCTAGAGCGCCAAGAATTAGATGCCGTTGCAAGACAAAAACGCGAAGTTGAATCAATCCAAGCTCGTGAACAAGCTGAAACAATTAAAGTACAAGAAGAGCAGCGTTTATTGTCAGAGCGTTCTCGCATCAAAACAGAAGAAGAGCTTCAAGTGATGGAGCAAAACAAAATGCGTGAAGTGGAAGTTTCTGAAAACAACCGTTTACGCGCTGTTGCGATCGAAGAAGAAAAAGTTGGACGCGCACGTGAGTTAGAGATTGTTTCTAAAGATCGTGAAGTTGAGCTGCAAATTATCGAGAAAGAGAAAGCCTTAGAAGTTGAAAGAAAAGAAATTGCTAATGTGATTCGTGAACGTGTCATTGTTGACAAAGGTGTTGCAGAACAAGAAGAAAAGATTAAAGAAGTTCGCGTGGTAGCCGAGGCTGATCGCCTAAAACAAGCAACCATTATCGCTGCAGAAGCTCAAGCTGAAGAAGAGTTGGTTAAGCAAGTTAAACAAGCGCAAGCCGATGAAGTACAAGCGACGCATAAAGCGAAAGAAATTAATATTCTAGCTCAAGCTAACCTTGAGGCTGCCGCGAAAGAATCAGATTCGCAGAAGCAGTTAGCTGAAGGAGCACAAGCAGAACAAGCTGCATCAGGTCTTGCTGAGGCTCAGGTTAAAGAAGTCATGGCAGATGCTTTACAAAAAGAAGGTCTTGCTGAAGTTAAAGTGATGGAAGAAAAAATGGATGCTGAAGCTATTGGTAACGAAAAAATCGGTTTAGCGGCGGCACTCGTGCAGAAAGAAAAATTCAAAGCAGAAGCAGAAGGTTTAATCGAGAAATTCAAAGCGATGAATGATATGAGCCCTGATTCTCGCCAGCATGAAGAATTCCGTATGCAACTTGAAAAAGATTTCGAACAAGCAATCGCTGAAATTGAAGCGAATAAAGAAATCTCTGACGATCAAGCAAAAGTCCTTGCAACGGCACTTGAAAGCGCGAATATCGATATTGTGGGTGGTGGGGATTATCTGCAAACCTTCACCAAAGGCTTAGGTCTCGGTAAAACCGTAGAAGGGGTTCTTGAGAAAAGCCCAGCGATAGAATCAATACTAGGAACACTACTCGCTTCTAAAGCGGCTTCTAAATAAGCAGAAAGAGTAGTCTTACCATGACCGATAAAATAGATGAGTCTATCGAAGACCTTGACGCGAATAATAAAAACAGCAAAAGCGATGCGATAGATACGGCTGTTTCCGAGAGTAGTTCATATGAGATTATTCGTAAGCGTCTAGAGCAACAAGGTAATGCCCTAGAAACTCACACCAAAACACTCAATGAGAATCGCCTAGAAGAATTTGGCAGCTCAGAAATGAGTGTGCTTGGGCGTTTACGTGTGCGCACAGAAAACAACTGTATCGCCAGAGATATCGCCCAAGTGGGTGATACTTTAATTTTTGCTTATAACGTTTTCATCGGTCTTAAAAAAGAAACGCATATTGAAGATGTGTTTATGCTCTACAAACTGGTCGAAAAAGACGGCCAGTATGAGTTTGAAACAGTGCCTTTAAAAGAGAGCTTTCTCAACGAAGCTTCGTTTGCTGCTGATTTTAACGAGTTATACACCTACTACAAAAATTCACGATTAATTCAGCTGACTGTAAAAGACAACAAGTTATTAGCTTCTTTTCAGATTGGCAATCAAATCACGGATATTCGTGTTTTTCGTTGGGCAATCGATAATCAAAACAAGCTTACTTATATTGATAATCGTGGTGAATACGATATCGCACTACCCTCACCTTATGATTTTGAGTGGATAAATACTAACAGGGAGAATTCTGTACATGGCAGACATCCCCATATCAATATTCTTGATACCGTTTTTGTCGAGGCTACTGGCGGCGATCTAACGGTTAAAATAGAAAACAATACAGAAACGGGTAAAGGTATTTATGCCGAGCCGGTTGATGAAGAAAATCAGTCTATAGATGATGCTGATATTGCTTATGCAGATTTAGGTAAGTTTGTTTTATTGAAAATTACTCCTTATAAAGAATTAACAACGCGTTACTTGGTATTCAATAAACAAAACAACCAAGTAAATCGAATTGATGCGATTGGACAGTCTTGCCAACAGTTACCTGAAGATCACGGTATTATTTTCCCGGGTGGAATTTATCTACAAAACGGCGAGATAAAGACCTTCGCTGAAAAAACTAAGGATATGCGTTTTAAGCGCAGTATGCGCTCACCCAATGGTGAAGATATCCTGTATGTATTCTATGAGCCAGAAGAAGGCAAAGCCGCACTCTTCTCATACAATATGATCGAGAAAGACTTAGCTAATCCATTATTTGGGCATGGCTACAGTATTTACGAAGATGGCAAAATGGTTATCTTCAGCTCGGAAGGTGATGAGCCTACGCGCATTCATCCTATGCAAGTCTGGCAAACTGCATTTTACTCTGAAGAATTCGCCAGCAATGTAGATACCAATGCTTCGTTTTATACCAATATCGGCAATGCAGAGTTAGTACGTGGTATTTCAGAGCTTTACAGCATTTCGCGTACGATAGATAAACAAACGGCATCTTCCAGTGTTTATAACGACTTATCGCAAGCTTACGAGCGATTACAAAGTGCCTATTTCTGGCTAGATAAGCCTGAACTTGCCGAAGTAAAAAGTACTTTGCAAGAAATCAGTAAAACCTCAGAACTCGTACTTGATGAATTTGAGAAAGTTGAGAGCATTCGCCAACGCGCGGATGAAGCAATGCAAGAAGCAGAGCAAACTCAGTCAAATATATTTTCCATGCTCATGTCTGATAGCTGGGATACCGTTGAAGAATTTGTTGATGCATTAGACGGTATTCGCAAGCAACGTGGTCATCTATTAACCATAAAAGAATACCGTTATATCGATCAAGAACGCATCAAATTGATGGAAGTTGCGCTGATCGAAAAACAAGAGGAATTAGGTGAAGACACACTTAAATTCTTAGCGGAAGAAAAGTCGTTAATTCCGTATCAAGATAAGCTCAAAAAACTTGATATCGAATCAGAACAAACAAAAACAAGAGTACAAATAAAAGCAGTCATCGAAAGCTATGAAAAAATGGCAGGTGATTTGGACTTAATCTCTGAGTTAGTATCAACCTTACACGTTGAAGATGCCACGATTCGCACGCGTATCATCGAAAGTATTTCGAGTATTTATGCCAAGCTTAATCAAAGTAAAGCTCGCGCACGCCATAAATTTAAAGACTTGGGTTCAGCTGAAGCAGTCGCTCAGTTTAGTGTTCAATTTAAACTCTTTAGTCAAAGTATCGCTAATGCAGTTGGCTTAGCTACTTCACCAGATAAAGCAGATGAGCAACTGAATCGTTTATTAGTACAACTCGAAGAACTAGAAGGCCAATTCAGTGAGCATGATGAATTTCTTGCCGATATTATTGCTAAACGTGATGAAGTTTACGAGACGTTTGAAACCCACAAACAATCACTCATTGCAGAACGTCAACGTCGTGCACAAAACTTATTAGACGCAGCGGAACGCATTCTTACTTCATTAACTCGTCGCACTAAAAAACTATCGGATATTGATGCCTTAAACACCTTATATGCCTCAGATCCTTT
>CALFUP010000272.1 GCA_937929875.1 uncultured Cocleimonas sp.
CGGCAAAGTTTTTGGCAATACCAAAATTAATGCCACTGGTACCACCTGATACAAATATTGTTTTATCGTGAAACTTGAAAGGACTAGTCATTTAAATATCTCAGTAATTTGTAATTATCATTAGTCGAAATAAACAATACCACCAACAAACGTTAATGAGCGGTATTGTTTTTCTAGCTTAAGGAAACTTTGATCAAGACGATCAGAGCTTCCTTAAGTCTATTTGATTCAACTAACGCTTTTGAGTGTAGTTTTCTTGGTTCTTGTCTTTTTGTATGCCACTCGAATCAGTTCAGACTCATCAAAGTCATCTACATTGACTATTTCCATCACATCTATTTGATGCTGTTTGAGCTTTTCAGCTTGGTCTTCATCAATAACTCCTTTTTCAAGTGCAATGTCTAACAATACCTGACCAGATATTTTCGGAAGTGTGCCAGATTTTATCGCTGCTTTAATCGTTTTTTGTATAGGTTTCAATTCAAGGCTATCAAGAAAAACCTGATTTGTTTTAGCCAATGGGTTTAATTCTTCAAGCTCCATATACAAGCCTGCAGTCAGTCTGTCTCTGGCTGCATTGTTACTGCTAATGACATCAACCACTTTTTCTTCAAGATTATCTGAAGGTGCTTTGAATCGACCACCGATTGGGAAAGCAGCAGTATTCATCGCAAATGCGATGGCACGATTAGGGAAGTTAGACACTAACTCATCAAATGCAATTTGATATTCGTGCAATAAGTGATCTAAAGACCATTGTACTATTGGCCATTCGTCTTCACTGTAGCCATTGTCTTTGTGTTGCTTGAGTACCATGCTCGCCATGTATAAAGTCGATAATAAGTCACCCAAACGAGCAGATAGATTCTCTTTGAACTTGAGTTTAGCGCCTAAACTCAACATTGAAACATCAGCCGCTAATGCAAATACGCCACTCAATCTGTTGATATGTGAGTAATATGGATCACAGTTTTTATTTTCATTCATGCTTTTACCATCAAAGCCTAAGCCATGTACAAATGATCTGGCAAAATTGCTAACGCTATAACCAATATGTGAAGCGAGTGTTTTGTCAAAAGCATCCAGTGTTGCTTGGTTGTCTTCGGCATGCGCTAGTTCCATCTCATCCAACACAAACGGATGAGAGCGAATAGCACCTTGCCCAAATATCATTAAATTACGTGTTAGAATGTTTGCACCCTCAACAGTAATGGCTACTGGCACGGATTCATAAAGAGCAGCAATATAGTTACTCGGGCCTTTCATGATTGCTTTACCACCATGAATATCCATTGCATCAATTGCACATTGGCGAGCCATTTCAGTACAGTGGTATTTCAAGATTGCAGACGGCACACTTGGCTTGTTGCCATCTACAATTGATTGAACGGTTTGAATGCTTGCCGCATCAATGATATAGGTTAAACCCACCATACGTGCTAAAGGCTTTTGTACGCCTTCAAATTTGGCAATATTTACGCCAAATTGACTTCGTAAATTTGCGTATGCACTTGTACCTAAAGTACAGCGTTTACTGATTACTGTAGCTGATGCGGGTAAGGTAATTGCACGGCCAACTGACAAACAATTCACCAGCATGCGCCAACCTTTTCCTGCCATCTTTTTGCCACCAATGATCGAGTCTAATGGTACGAAAATACCATCGCCTTTTATAGGACCATTTAAGAAAGCGTCGCCAATAGGTAAGTGTCTGCGGCCTATTTCTAGACCTTCAGTAGAGCGCGGAATTAATGCACAAGTTATGCCGTAATCTTTTACGTAATCATCACCATCGCCAATCAATCCATCAGGATCTTGTAAGCGAAAAGCTAAGCCAATTAATGTGGCGATTGGTGCTAAGGTAATGTAACGTTTTGAAAAGTGTAGTTTTATTCCAAGCACTTCTTTTCCTTGATGCTTGCCCATGCAAACCACACCAGTATCAGAAATAGACGTCGCATCTGATCCTGCAGTCGGGCTAGTTAATGCGAAACATGGAATTTCTTGGCCACTGGCTAAACGTGGTAAATAATAATTTTTTTGATCTTCGGTACCGTATTTAAGTAATAACTCGCCAGGGCCTAAAGAGTTAGGAACACCGACAAGATAGCTTATTCCACTGCCCGTGTTGCTTAGTTTTAGTAGTACCCTCGCTTGTGCAACAGCAGAAAAATCAAGGCCGCCGTATTTTTTTGGAATGATCATGCCTAGAAAGCCATTATCTAAAACAAATTTTATAATGTGATCAGGGATAATGCTCCAGTCATGATTAATTTTCCAAGAGTCAGACATTCTTGATAATTCATTCACGGGGCCAGCAAGAAAAGCTTGTTCTTCTGTGCTTAATTCTGGTTTGGCTGCGTTGAGTAATTTATTCCATTTCGGTTTGCCACTGAAAATCTCACCGTCCCACCAGACGGTTCCAGCATCAATCGCTTCTTGTTCTGTTTGAGAAATTGGCGGTAAAATCTTACGCACCATGGATAGCATGGGTGCCGAAACAAACTTAGTGCGTATGCTGGGGATAGCAAAGAGTGAAGTAGCCGCTGTAACTATTAAAAATAATAAACTCAGGATGATACTAGCGCCGCTAAACAATGAAATTAACGTTAATACACCAGCAAAAATACTAGCAAATATGACTTTATCACCTCGATAAGCTAGTGCAACTAAACCTGGGAGGGCGATTAAAATAAGTAAAAAATTTAGCATACGTTGTCCTGATAATGTCTGAGTTAATATTTATTGCAGATAGAGTTAGTTAAATAGTGATTAATTTTTCTTCTAAAATTGCTTATCTGCACTTGCAACTAAGCTCTATTTTTCTGTCATACTCTTGCGCTACGTATTTAATGATCTATAGAGATTTATAAAAATGGAGCGATCGTTCTTTTTTTATTAAAAGCTGTAGCGTATTTTTTGTCAAGTACATATTGTTTAACTGGTATTAAAGGTTCATCGTGTCATCACTAGCATCTGAAGAAAAATCATATACATTTAGCTCTTTTAACGAGTTCGAGGAAAGCTTCGAATACAAAGGCGAGCGCCTGTATTCGATGATATTTGAAAGAAATAAAGAGAATATAAAAGTCAGTAAAGAAAAATTTGCAGTAAGAAATCTCGAAAAAATATTTGATGCGACTTTTTTAATTTCACCAAAAATCGGTTTTGAGGCAATGTCTCTGAGGGACCTTTCTGCTGAAACTGGTCTAAGTATGGGTGGATTATATTCAAGTATTGCCAGTAAAGAGGCGATTGCAATTATGGTGAAAGATGTGGTTGCTGTAATCTGCGGTGAAATCGTTAAAACGTCAATGGCACAACAGAATCCTTTAGATGCTTTGCGGAATTTGGTACGCGGTTACTTATTCGCATCTACATTAATGCAACCTTGGTTTAATTTTTTATACTTCGAGACTAAAAGCCTGCCCCCCTTAGAGCAAGTGGCATCGAAAAATCTTGAGCTAGAACAAGTTAATGCATTAGTGACCATATTGAAGAGCTTGAAGCCTGATTCGGATATTGATATTGAATTCGTTTCAACGATGGCTTTGTCTCTTATTCAAGAGCGCTATGTTAAGCCTTGGAAGCATCACGAACCTTTAACAACAATAGATAAATATGCTGAGGATTGTTTGTCCCTAATTTATAAATCAATTGATTATCAGTTATCTTAGAAGTTACTTTGTTTCTTATTAGTACAGCCATTTAATATTTTCCCAAGCTGACTCTTTCGCATAGCTATAAAAAAATCACTTTGTTACAATGCGCGCGTGAGTTGACCGAGCAATCGCGGTTTTCGCTTCGGCGCGAATCGAGGAAAGTCCGGGCTCCGCAGGGTAGGATGCCAGATAACGTCTGGGCAGCGCGAGCTGACGGCAAGTGCAGCAGAGAGAAGACCGCCAGATTAACCACGGTTAATTTGGTAAGGGTGAAAGGGTGCGGTAAGAGCGCACCGCACCGCTGGTAACAGCGTGTGGCAAGGTAAACCCCATCCGGAGCAAGGTCAAATAGGGATGCGTTAGGTGTGTACCCGCACTGCATCCGGGTAGATCGCTTGAGATATGCGGCGACGTATTATCCAGATGAATGATTGTTCTCGACAGAACCCGGCTTATAGGTCAACTCACACTTTACTTTCAGCCAATGCTGATTTTTGAAAGTTACGTTATTAATAAATTATAAAAATAATGAGTAATCAGATTGGTAGATTGATTCCGTAATGTAAGAGAAAAACCTCCAAAAAGGTGGGGGGTGTCATTTTGATATTTGTTCAATTTGATTGTAAGTTCTAAAAAATCCTTATCTATACCATGCCTTAAATAAACAAAAAGCGAACAAAAAAGATACGCTCTTAATGTGTCTTGTCAAATTATATCCTTATCCTTTTCATTTAAATTATTAACTTTTTTTTCGGAAAGCTAATTTCTCGCCATTTGCTCTAACTGCTTGTCTTTTAAAGATGTTTTATCATAAAACAATACTTGTAAAGGGGTAAATAAGTGGTAATATGCGATGAAATGTGGATTTTTGTGGTATATTGTGGACATTACTGATCAATATATCTCAAACTATTAATTTGCAATAGGTAAGGTTTAATAAAAAGTGTTTAGAGGCATCTCAAATTTAACTGTCGATACCAAGGGGCGTATAGCTATGCCTACTAAGTATCGCGATGAGATTAATTCTGATCACAATGGTGAAATGATGTTGACCGTAGATCATGCAGAGCGCTGTTTGGTTTTGTACCCCATGTCTAAATGGGTCGACACTGAGCACAAGTTAATGAGCCTTCCTAATTTATCTGGCGCAGTCCGAGGAATGAAGCGTTTGATTTTAGGTCATGCCTCTGATGTTGAGATGGATGGGCAAGGTAGATTAATGCTTGCGGCGCCACTAAGGGACTATGCCTTGATGGAAAAAAAGATAGTGCTTGTAGGGCAGGGCGATAAGTTTGAATTGTGGGATGAAGAGTCTTGGAATGTTGGACGAGAAGGTATGCGCGAAGCAGCCCCAGTTAATATTGAAAATGATGAGTCTTTAAAAGGGTTATCGATATAGTGTTTTTCAGTAGTGTCTTTATAGAAGTGCCTTTAAAACTAGTGGCTGAAATTTTATGTCAAATCAATTTAAGCATGAAACAGTCCTACTTAATGAGGCGGTTGCTGGCTTAGCAATAAAGAATAACGGTGTCTATATAGATGCTACTTTCGGTCGAGGAGGTCACTCGGCTGAAATTTTAAAGCAACTTGGTCCTAAGGGGCGATTGTTGTTAATAGATAAAGATCCGCTTGCCATTGCTCATGCGAAGGAAAGCTACAAAGATGATGAGCGGATATTTGTATGGCAGGGGTCTTTTAAAGATTTTCCTGATGCGCTGCAAGAAGCAGGCGTCGAGAAAGCGGATGGACTTTTGTTGGACTTAGGTGTTTCTTCACCCCAGTTGGATGACGCCTCGCGTGGTTTTAGTTTTATGCGTGATGGTGAGCTCGATATGCGAATGAATCCCGATGAGGGTTTGAGTGCTGCCGAGTGGCTTAGTAAAGCTTCCGATGAAGAGATTGCCAATGTCTTGTATCAGTACGGTGATGAAAGGTTCTCTCGCAGAATCGGACGCACAATAGTGGAGAAAAGAGCGGAAACCCCTATCAGTACAACCTTGCAGTTGGCTGAGATTATCGCTTCTTGTATCCCAATGAAAATTCAAAGAAAAGAACTGGGAAAGCACCCAGCGACGAGAAGCTTTCAGGCGATTCGGATTTTTATTAACCGCGAGCTTGATGATTTGATCGATTGTTTGGATAACTCGAAAGAGTTTTTAGCAACTAAAGGAAGATTGGTCGTGATTAGTTTTCACTCACTTGAAGATAGGATCGTAAAGCGATTTATAAAAGCTCAATCGAGCCCGCCGCAAATGCCGCGTGGTATACCTATTATGGAAAGTGAGTTTGACAAGCCAAAATTCAAGTCTATAGGTAAGGCAATTAAGCCAACTAAAGATGAAGTGCAGGTAAATACCCGTTCACGTAGTGCCATTATGCGTATTGGAGAGAAGCAATGAGTATTGATGTCTCAGAGTTTAAAGATGAAACGATAGTAGAAGAAGGTCAGGTGACAGTTGATTCTGTAATCAATTGGCAATTGCCTGTATTAGCTGTTCTATTTGTGAGTGTCGTGTTTGTTGCAATCAAGACTGTGGTTCATCGTCATGAATCCAGAACAGCCTATGTGAAATTACAGAAGCTGGAAAAAGAAAGAGATAAGTTGGCAGCTCAGTGGAGTCGTTTGAAACTAGAACAGGCTGTTACTCTAAATCAGGTACGTGTGGAGCAATATGCTCGTTGGGATTTAGATATGAAGATGCCTAAGGCTTCTGAGAAGAGAATTATACAGGAGACGAGTAAAGTCGATCTGTTGGCATTGAAAGAGCGAGTGGGTGAAAATGTTAAAGTTTCCTCTTCGTTAGGTGATGTGGGGGAGTCAACTAAAGCGGTGCTTGGTAACTAAGCATGGCTGTTTCTCGTAAAATCAAGACTAGCCATAAACGTGGCGCTAAGCAAAATACTAGAAATAGTAATAAGCGTAATAGTCCCAAGCACAGTGCGGCTATATCGCCGGTGTATCGTGGTAGGCGTTTTACTTTGATGCTGTTGTTGCTAGCAGGTATTACGGTGCTGCTCGGGCGCGCGGCTTATTTAGAGTTGTTTCAGCAAGATTGGTTGAAAGCCCAGGCGGGTAAGCGTCAGTTGCGTACGCTAACAGTACCTCCATATCGTGGCATGATTACCGATAGAAATGGAGAAGCGCTTGCGATTAGTTCACCAGTCGCTTCTATTTATGTTGATCCTAGAAAGTTAGCGGATACCAAGCGTGAGTTGCAGAAAATCTCTTTAGAAGATAATGCTAATGGCGTTCTGGCAAAAGAGAATATTGAATTACTCGATGCAAAACTAAAAAGCATTGAATTGATTCTGGGAATGGAAGATGGTGATTTGGAAGCCAAGCTCGATTCTGTTTCCGCTAAGCGTTTTCACTATTTGGGTCGACAAGTAGAGCCTGAGAAAGCCCAAGAAATAGCAGATTTAAATATTCCCACAGTCAATGTTAAAAGAGAATATCGTCGTTTTTACCCCATGGCAGAAACAACCTCTCATGTAGTAGGTTTTACCGATATTGATGATAAAGGAATAGAAGGTGTTGAACGTTCTATGAATGTTCGTTTGGCGGGGCACTCGGGAAGAAATAGAGTGATTCGTGATGGTCGTGGTCGTTTGGTAGAGAGTATCAAAGAGATCGAAACCATGGTTCCTGGTGAGGATATTCAATTAAGTCTTGATCATCGAATTCAATACGCTGCGTATAAGTTACTCAAAGGCGAAGTGTTTAAGCTGAAGGCAAAGTCTGGTTCAGTGGTTGTTCTTGATACCGTTACGGGCGAAGTTTTGGCGATGGCAAATATGCCAGGTTTTAATCCTAACGACAGAACGGTAATGAAGCCATATCAATATCGTAATCGTGCGGTTGTGGATACTTTTGAGCCTGGTTCAACACTGAAGCCAATTACTATTGCTGCTGCATTAGAGGCGCGAGCAATAGGTCAGGATGTCTCTATTGAGACTTCTCCTGGTAATTTTAAAGTGGGCAAAGTAACGATTAAAGATCCGAAAAATTATGGTTCTATGACCTTGTCTAGAATATTGGCTAAATCAAGCAATGTTGGTGCAAGTAAAGTTGCTTTGCTAATGAAGTCGAGTGAGCATTGGAAGTTCTTAAATCGAGTTGGGTTTGGTCGCAAGCCAGATGCAGGTTTCTTTAGTGAGGCTGAGGGTAACCTACTTTACTATGATAAGTGGGGAAGGGTTGATCGAGCATCTCACGGCTATGGCTACGGTGTATCTACTAGTTTGTTGCAGATGGCGCATGCCTATACGGTGTTCGCCACTGAAGGTGTTTTGTATCCTGTTAGTATTTATAAACAAGAAGCGCAGCCATTAGGTCAGCGAGTAATGACTGCTGATAATGCTAATTCGGTACTAGAGATGATGCGCTCTGTAGTGCAAAAAAATGCAACTGGAGAGAATGCCGCAGTTGATGGCTATCATGTTGCGGGTAAAACAGGTACGGCTTATAAATTAATTAAGAGTCGTTATAGCAAAGATCATTTAATCGTCAGTTTTGTAGGTATGGCGCCAGCCACTAATCCACGTTTAGTTGTAGCAGTGATGATTGATGAGCCTAAGGTTGAAAAAGCCAGTGGAGGTCGTTTGGCGGCACCGTTGTTCTCAAAAATTATGGCTAATTCATTACGTATTATGGATATAGCACCAGATGCTTTACCTCCGATGAAGACTGCAAAGCCTAAAAAGACTAAGCAAGCTCAAGAAGCGTTAGATAAAAAAGTTTTGGAAAAGGCTTTACAGAAAGCAATGCAGAAAAAAATATCGGCGGTTTCTGAAGTCGGTGACAACACATGATGCTTTCAAGTTTATTAGAGGGTATTGCTCCAATTTCTGCAGAGCAGGATCTCGATATAACTGCGCTTACTATTGATAGCAGAGATGTTGTTGAAGGTACTTTATTCATTGCTTTGAAAGGAACTCAGCAACATGGTTTGAATTATGCAAGTAGCGTAATTGATCAGGGTGTAGCAGCTATTATCTGGGAAGCTGATGTTGATACAAAAGCGGAAGAGCAGTCAGTTCCGCAAATAGAAATTACCGATTTACGGGAGCACTTAGGTGAAATCGCAAATCGTTTTTATGACTCTCCAAGTCAAGTAGTAAATGTGATAGGAATAACTGGCACTGATGGAAAAACCAGTGTCAGTCATTTCGTCGCACAAGCAATGGAGAGTTGCGCGGTGATGGGTACGTTGGGGATTGGCTTTTTGAGTAATTTGCAAACAGCGACTCATACTACGCCAGATGTGATAACTACGCATAAGAAAATTGCTGAACTAAAGTCACAAGAAATTAAATCGTTGGCGATGGAAGTATCATCTCATGCACTTGATCAAGGTCGAGTGACTGGTGTTGGTTTTGATGTGGCAGTTTTAACAAATCTCACGCGTGATCATTTAGATTACCACGTTACAGTTGAAGCGTATGGTGAAGCAAAAGCTAAGCTATTTGCTTGGCCTGACCTAAAGTCATTGGTTCTTAATTTAGATGATGAATTTGGAAAAGAAATAGCAAAAAAGTGGGGGGGAGTCACTTCGACTGCTGTCAATGCAAGCCTTTCTAATTCAATAATTGGATATGGTGTTGGCTATGTTAAAGATTATCCAGCTAATTCACTAGTGGCTGAAAATGCTGTGTTTAATAGCTCGGGTATATCTGCTCACATTCATTATGGTGATCAGCAAGCGTATTTAACAGCGTCAGTATTGGGTCGTTTTAATCTCAGTAATTTATTAGCTGCATTGGGTGCAATGCTGGCCTCCGATTATATATTAAACGATGCAGTGGCAGCGCTCAGCAAAGTACAAACCGTTGCTGGGCGTATGGAAAAAGTTTCCGATGCTGAAGTGTTGGTTGTGGTTGATTACGCGCATACACCGAATGCCTTAGAAACGGTACTGAAGGCATTGCGCGAACATACTCAAAATAAGCTCATCTGTGTTTTTGGCTGTGGTGGTGATCGTGATGCAGGAAAACGCCCACTAATGGCAAAAGCTGCTGAAAGTAATGCTGATGTGGTAATCGTTACTGATGATAATCCGCGCACAGAAAATCCTGAAAAAATTATGCAGGATATTATTGCAGGTTTTGTTAGATCTTCTGAAATTACCATTGAGCATGATCGAGCAAATGCGATCAACCTTGCTTTGAAAAAAGCACAATCTGGCGATACCGTTTTAATCGCTGGAAAAGGTCACGAGAATATTCAAATCTTAGCGACAGGTACCGTTCCATTCAGCGATCGCGAACAAGCCAATAAAGCACTGCAGGAGTTGGCGGCATGATGTCTCAAAGCCACAATGCTTTCTTAACGCTTAAAGAAATATCTGAAAAAGTAGGGGGGTGTCTATTTAATGCTCCAAATGAGCAATCTGCGATTGCTTCGGTAGCTACTGATTCTCGTTTGGTTAAAGCAGATCAATTGTTCATCGCCATTAAAGGTGAGCGTTTTGATGCGCACGACTTCATCGCAGGTTTGGCTGGAAAAGCAGGCGCGGCATTAGTTAGTAAGAAGATTGATTGTGAGCTACCGCAGATTGTTGTTGAAGATACTTTGCAAGCCTTGGCTGATTTAGCGGGTGCTTGGCGTAAGCAATTCACAAAACCTTTAATTGCTTTAACAGGCAGTAACGGCAAAACCACCTTAAAAGAAATGATTGCTGCGATTCTTTCGCAGAAAGGAAATGTGCTTGCAACCTACGGTAATCTAAATAACGACATCGGAATGCCTTTGACCTTATTACGCTTACGCGATGAGCATGATTTTGCCGTCATCGAAATGGGTGCAAATCATTTTGGCGAAATCGACTTTTTAACAAAAATTGCACAGCCTGATGTGGCTGTTTTAAACAATGCTGGCGCAGCGCATCTTGAGGGGTTTATCAATCTCGAAGGTGTGGCGAAAGCAAAAGGGGAAATTTTTATTGGGTTGGGGACTCAAGGGATCGCCATAATCAACGCAGACGATACGTATGCAGATTATTGGAAGGATCTCAACTTAGACCGTAAGGTTATAGCGTTTGGCATTAACAATGAAGCAAAAATAAGCGGCCGTTTATTATCAGATGGGGGTCTGATGATAAGTAACGGTAGTAAAGAGATTAGGGCTAATCTCAAGCTACTGGGTCGTCATAATGCAATGAATGCGCTTGCGGCAACGGCGGCTACCACCGCTTTGGGGATTGAACTAGAGACAATAGTCAAAGGTTTGGAAACCATGTTGCCAGTTAAGGGGCGTTTAGCCCCGGTTTCTGGCATTAATAACTCACAGATTTTGGATGATACGTATAACGCGAATCCTGATTCTGTCGTGGCGGCACTCACTGTGCTTGCGCAAAGAAAGAACACCGTTTTTGTTTTAGGTGATTTAGGTGAACTTGGTGAAAACCCTGAAAAAGTGCACGAAAAGATCGGCGAAAAAGCAAAAGAAGTGGGTATAAACCATATGTATTGTTTGGGGGAGTACAGTGCAAAAGCCTGTAATTCCTTTGGTACAAATGGCAAGAGTTTTGATGAAATGGATGATTTGTTAGATAGTTTAAAAACTGATGTGAATGAAAATTTGCCAGATAACGTAACGATTTTAGTGAAAGGTTCGCGTTTTATGAAAATGGAACGTGCGGTTGAAGCACTCTCTGTTCAATACGGGGAAAGCGCTTAATGTTATTTCATCTATTTGAATGGCTATCTGAATATCATTCCGCTTTTAATGTTTTTCAGTATTCAACGTTTCGCACGATATTAGCGGTATTAACGGCTTTAGGGATCTCTTTATTGATGGGGCCATGGATGATCCGAGCATTGACTAATTTGAAAATGGGTCAACCTATTCGTGACGATGGGCCTCAGACTCATCTTATAAAAGCAGGTACCCCAACTATGGGAGGTGCGCTGATTTTATTGGGAATAAGCGTAGCAACTTTATGTTGGGCTGATTTAACTAATCATTATGTATGGGTCGCTTTATTTGTGACTATCGGCTCTGGTTTTATCGGTGGATATGATGATTATTTGAAGCTTAAAGAAAAAAGTAGTAAGGGTTTAGCTTCACGCTGGAAGTATTTGGGTTTATCACTAGTAGCTTTTATTGCAGTCACTTATTTATACATCACGGCAAAAGGGCCAACGGAAACGACTTTGTTTTTTCCAGTGATTAAAGACTGGTTTGTAGATTTAGGTTGGGTGTTTATTCCATGGAGCTATTTAGTCATTGTGGGTACCAGTAATGCGGTAAACCTAACTGATGGTTTAGATGGTCTAGCCATCATGCCGACGATTTTAGTCGCGGCTGCCTTGGGCGTATTCGTCCTAGCGAGCGGTAATACTCAGTTCTCTGGATATTTAGGTATTCCATATGTAGCGGGTGTTGGAGAAATATTAATTTTTTGTGGCGCTATTTTTGGTGCCGGATTAGGTTTTCTCTGGTTTAACACGTACCCAGCACAAGTATTTATGGGAGATGTTGGCGCATTATCATTGGGTGCAGCATTAGGCATTATCGCGGTAATGGTAAGACAAGAATTAGTGCTTTTCATCATGGGTGGTGTGTTTGTGATGGAGGCCGTCTCTGTAATTTTACAGGTGGGTTCTTTCAAGCTGCGAGGAAAGAGAATTTTCCGTATGGCGCCAATACATCATCATTTTGAATTGAAAGGCTGGGCTGAGCCAAAAGTAATCGTTCGTTTTTGGATTATTACAATTATTTTGGTACTAGTTGGTTTGGCGACCTTAAAGGTTAGATAGATAGAAACAATGTCGGCAAACAACGCTGACATAATTGAGTTGACTGTTTAAAACAATTAAACAGTAAGCTCATTAGCTTTGCATAAGTGCCAATATGTTTTTATACAGCAAAAACATATTGTTAGTTAAAAAAGTAGGGGGGGTGTCATTTAACTCCCCAAATAATGATTAAATGATTTAGATTGAATTAAAGAGAATAGTAGATAGAAATGAACGCTCAACGACACAATGACAATATCGATATGGTTGAGAATATCGATACAGTTATCGTAGGTTTAGGAACTACGGGCTTGTCTGTTGCGCGTTATTTATCGAATCAAAACCATGAGTTTGCAGTGGTTGATAGTCGTCAAACGCCACCGTGTGCAGATGAACTTTTATCGTTAAGTAATATTCAGCCAGCGCATCATTTTGGTGATTTTAAAACGCCTTTATTGATGAATGCTAAACAAATCATAGTCAACCCTGGGATTGCGGTAAGCACTTCTGAGATAGCATCTGCTAAAGCGGCAGGAGCTGAAATTGTTGGCGATATTGAATTGTTCTGTCGAGACATTAAATCCTCAATACCAGTAATAGCTATTACTGGTTCAAATGGTAAAACGACCGTTACCACATTGTTAGACTTGATGGCAAAAGAGTCTGGAGTTGATGTAGGTACGGGTGGAAATATCGGTACACCCGCTTTAGATTTGTTAGTAAACCCTAGTAAAGAGCTTTTCGTTTTAGAGCTTTCTAGCTATCAACTTGAAACCACGCCATCTCTGCAGACTTTAGCGGCAGTTATTCTAAATATATCAGAAGATCATTTAGATCGTTACGAGAATAATATTGAACAGTACGCTGAAGCAAAAGCTCTCATTTATCAAAACTGCCAACACGTAATTTATAATCGTGAAGATAAATATTCAACGCGTTTTGCAAAACAGTCAAATAATAAAAACTTGATGAGCTTTGGTTTAGATAAGCCAGCAGCGGATCATTACGGCTTGCAACTAAAAGATGGTGTTGAGTGGTTAGCGAAAGGCGATGAATTACTAATGCCTATCGGCGAAGTAAAGCAGGTAGGTAAGCACAATATAGCCAACTCTTTAGCTGCTTTGGCATTAGGTGAAATGGCAGGACTTAAAATGTCTGCAATGCTTAAGGTGTTAGGCCAATTTGCTGGAATGGAGCACCGCACTCAATGGGTGAGCGAATTAAATCAAGTTAACTTTTATAACGACTCAAAAGGTACAAATGTAGGGGCGACGTTATCCGCACTTTCTGGTTTGTCTGGTAAGACTGTGTTGATTGCAGGTGGACAGGGCAAGGGTGCGGACTTTTTACCATTACAAAGTGTGATTTTTGATAAAGCCAGAGCAGTTGTTTTGATAGGCCAAGATGCAGAAAAAATCTCATCGATAATCGATTCTTCTATACCCCATTCGTTTGCTGCGTCGATGCCAGAAGCTGTTCAACAAGCTTATGAGTATGCTGATAAAGAAGCAGGAGACAATGTTCTGCTATCTCCAGCTTGCGCGAGTTTTGATATGTACGAAAATTATATTAAGCGTGGTCAGGTTTTCATTGAGGCTGTTCAAGACCTAACTGCATTAATAGCAAAGAAAAAAGCAACAAAGGAAAAAAATCATGTTTAGAAGCTTAACATCTGATTTTATGCCTGGATGGAGCCGTTATGTAGATAGAGGTTTGTTATTGAGCGTCACATGTCTGATTGGTCTTGGCTTGGTTATCATGATGTCAGCGTCCATCGCTGTGGCTGAAAAGACCTTTGGTAATATTTATTTCTTCTTTAATCGACAGCTCTTCTTCCTCTGTGTTGGTGTTGTAGTTGCGTTGATTGTTTATAGAATTAAAACATCGGTTTGGCAAAAAATGGGTGCAAAGTTGCTTCCAGTGGTTATGTTGTTACTGGTAGCTGTACTTTTACCAGTGATAGGAAAAGAAGTGAACGGTAGCCATCGTTGGATAAATCTTGGGCCAGTAGCCTTACAAGTATCAGAAATGGCAAAGCTCATAATGATTATGTATATGGCTGGTTACTTAGTCCGTCACGGTAAAGAATTGGCTTATTCACCGAGTTACAAACCTTTGTTTATTCCGCTAATTGTTCTGGGTATTACCGATACTTTATTAATGCTAGAACCTGATTTCGGTTCTGTTGTTGTTCTTACAGCAACTGGTATTGCGATGTTGTATTTAGGCGGAGTAAAACTGACTCGCCTTGCGTTTCTATTCTTCGGTGCAATCGCTCTAATGATTCCTTTAGTGATGATGGGCTATCGTGGCGCGCGTGTTACTGCGTTTCTTGATCCTTGGTCTCACGCTTCGGGTAAAGCATATCAAACAGTTCACGCCTTAATGGCTGTGGGTGATGGCGGTTGGTTTGGCAGTGGTTTGGGCGCTAGTGTGCAAAAATTATTCTATCTTCCAGAAGCCCATAATGACTTTATATTTGCGGTATTAGCTGAAGAACTAGGCTTTATAGGTATTGTTGTGACACTAGGCTTATACGCTTGGTTAGTACAAAGAGCATTTGTTATCGGCTTCCGTGCAGATCGCGCGAAATTGAACTTTGCCGCTTACTTAGCATACGGCATTGGTTTTTGGATCGGCTTTCAAGTGTTGTTTCATATTGGCGTTAATTTGGCTGTGCTTCCTCCAAAAGGATTAACGTTACCGTTGATTAGTTACGGTGGAAGTAGCTTATTAGTGACCATAATGGCTTTAGCCTTGTTAATGCGAGTGCATCGAGATACTCAGATTGCCTTGTTTGGTTTAAGCGATAAAGAAGCGCGTCAATTAAAAGATAAGATGTTTAAACAGACTTCTAAAGCGAAAGCAAAACCTTCTCGCAGCAAAGCAAATGGAGGAGCTAATTATGCAAGATAATATGATTGATGCTCAAGACTTGACTCCTATCAATACAGATAAAAAGAATATAGGTCCGATTTTAATCACTGCAGGTGGAACCGGTGGGCATGTCTATCCTGGTTTAGCGGTGGCTAGAGCACTAATAGAGCAAAACATTCCCGTTGTATGGATGGGGACACCTAAGGGTTTAGAGGCTAGAGTCATTCCTGAAGCCGATATAGAAATGGTGTATTTATCTGTGAATGGATTGCGTGGCAAAGGACTAACGACTTTATTGGCCGCACCGTTACAGCTAGCAAAAGCTTTAATTCAATCAGTAATGATTATGTTTAAAGTAAAACCTTCGGCAGTGCTTGGAATGGGTGGTTTTGTAGCAGGTCCTGGTGGCCTAGTAGCTGCTCTAATGGGTAAGCCACTGTTAATACACGAACAGAACGCAATTCCTGGTTTAACAAATAAGCTATTGAGCAAAGTGAGTAAAAGAATTTTGGAAGGATTTCCTAGTACTTTTCCTGCATCGGGCTCAAAGGCACAAAAAATTGAAGGCATAGGCAATCCAGTCCGTAAGGATATTGCTGCTATTGATAAACCAACTAAAAGATTAGGCGATCGCTGGGGACATATAAACGTACTAGTTTTCGGTGGAAGTTTGGGCGCGCAAGTATTGAATGAAGTTGTGCCAATGGCTCTCGAAGAAATGCCATTAGATAAACGCCCTGTTGTCAGACATCAAGCAGGTAAAAACAAAGACGAATCCACAAGAGATCGCTACGAAAAAATGGGTGTTAACGCAGAAGTTACGCCATTTATTGAAGATATGGCAGAAGCTTATGAATGGGCAGATTTAGTGATCTGTCGTTCTGGTGCTCTTACTATTGCTGAGCTTGCTGCCGCTGGTATGGCTTCAGTGTTAGTTCCTTATTTACATGCAGTCGATGACCACCAGACAGCAAATGCTAAATATTTAAGTGAGTCTGGAGCGGCGGTACTGATGCCGCAGCATGAATTAAATGCAGATTCACTTTCTGCGGTATTAACTAGTTTATGTGGTGACCGAAACAAAATAATAGAAATGTCTATCAAAGCTCGACGCTTGGCAAAGCCAGAAGCAACAGAAGAAGTTGCAGCGCTTTGTGCGGAATACGCTGGATATGACTTTAAACGAACAGACAGACCTAATGATAAAGATGATGGTCATACTAATTTAGATGGATGGGAAACTTTTGTTGAGACAGTTGAATTTACACATGAAGATGCAAACAGCACTAATGATGACAAATCAGGAAAAGGGTTGAATTATGAAGCAGCCTAATGATTTAGCGCGTCGTCGCATAAAACAAGTCCACTTTGTTGGAATCGGCGGTTCAGGCATGAGCGGCATCGCTGAAGTGTTAGCGAATATTGGTTATGACGTGACTGGATCTGATCTGACACAAAACGCGATGACTGATCGCCTAGCTTCATTAGGAGCAAAAATATTTATCGGGCATGCAGCCCTGAATATTGATGGCGCTAATGTGGTTGTGACTTCATCCGCAGTCAGTAATGACAATCCAGAAGTTATAGCTGCCAGAGAAAATAATATTCCGGTTGTGCCGCGTGCGGAAATGCTTGCCGAAATCATGCGTTTTAGCAATGGTATTGCTGTAGCAGGAACACATGGAAAAACAACGACTACCAGTTTAGTCACTAGTTTGTTAGCAGAGGGCGGACTTGATCCAACGTTTGTTATCGGCGGACGTTTAAATAGCACCGCAAGTAATTCACGTTTAGGTACTGGTGAGTATTTAGTTGCAGAAGCTGATGAAAGTGATGCGTCATTCTTATTATTACAGCCAATGATTTCGGTAGTCACTAATATTGACGCTGACCATTTGACTACTTACGACAATGATTTTGAAAAGTTAAAAGCCACCTTTGTTGAATTTCTCCATCACTTGCCATTTTACGGTCTTGCTGTACTTTGCGTCGATGACGACAACGTTTGCGATATTCTGCCAGAGATCACTCGAACGATTGTGAGTTATGGTATTCACTATGATGCCGATATACGCGCTAAAAATGTACGTTATGCAGGGACTCAAAGCTTCTTTACCGTTGAAAGAACTAACAAGCCGACGCTTGATGTAACCTTGAATATGCCAGGTGAGCATAATATCCAAAATGCCTTAGCAGCTATCGCTATCGCCACGGAATTAGAAGTGAGTGATGAAGCTATTTTGAGTGGCTTAGATAAATTCCAAGGCGTAGGACGTCGTTTCCAGTGTTACGGTGATATTAAAGTTAACCAAGGTACGGTTATGTTAGTTGATGATTATGGTCATCACCCAACTGAAATGGAAGCCACGATGAAGGCTGTTCGCAGTGCTTGGCCTGACCGACGAATGGTCGTGTTATTTCAACCACACAGATTTACGCGTACTCGTGATTTATTTGAAGACTTCTCAAAAGTACTATCTGAGCCAGATGTGTTGGTATTAATGGACGTATACGCAGCAACTGAAGAGCCAATAGCAGGTGCTGATGGACGTTCTTTAGCGCGATCTATCCGTAACCGTGGTCAGGTCGATCCGATCTTTGTTCCTGATCAAGAGGATATTGTTAATACCTTACAAAGCCAACTTAAAGACGGTGATGTCTTACTAACATTAGGAGCGGGAAGCGTAGGTACTATTTCCGCAGCGCTACCTGCTCAATTATCTCAAGGGACTTTACTGTAATGGGAAGCGCTATCAACAACACTCTTAAGCAAGATTTCGGCAAAGTTGCTGTGTTAATGGGTGGCTGGGCCGCAGAACGTAGCATCTCGCTTAAGAGTGGGCATGCAGTTCTAGAAGGTTTATTAGAGCAAGGAATAGACGCACATAAAGTTGATGCAGAGCGAAATGTGATCGAAGTATTGACTCAAGGAAAATACGATTGTGTTTTTAATATTTTACATGGTCGTGGCGGTGAAGATGGTGAAATTCAGGGTGCTTTAGAAATCTCTAGGATACCCTATACAGGTTGTGGCGTTATGTCTTCTGCAATCAGTATGGATAAGCTGATGACTAAGCGAATCTGGAGTGGTGCAAATTTGCCAACGCCAGCATTTGAAATATTAACAGCAGATTCTGATTTTGGTGCGGTAGTTGAAAAGTTAGGTTTGCCGTTAATGGTTAAACCTGCGCAAGAAGGTTCAAGTATCGGTATGACCAAGGTCAATCAAGCTAATCAGTTGAAAGCTGCTTATGAAAAAGCAGCTGAATTTGACGACGTAGTATTTGCAGAGCAATGGGTAACAGGTAAGGAATTTACTGTCGCCATATTGGGTGATGCTGTATTGCCAGCAATCCAGATTGTGGCGAATACAGACTTTTATGATTTTGATGCTAAATATGAATCAAATGAAACTGAATACCATTGCCCATGTTACTTAAGTGAAAACCAAACAGAAGAGATAAAAGCAATGTCAAAACTTGCTTTTGAAATGCTGGGTGGTAAAGGCTGGGGACGTGTTGACCTAATGCAAGATAGCAATGAGAAGTTTTGGCTGATTGAAGTCAATACAACTCCTGGTATGACTGATCATTCTTTAGTACCTATGGCAGCAAAGCAACAT
>CALFUP010000273.1 GCA_937929875.1 uncultured Cocleimonas sp.
CTCGAACTCAGAAGTGAAACGTGTCATCGCCGATGATAGTGTGGGGTTTCCCCATGTGAAAGTAGGTCATCACCAAGTTAATATCCTAAAAGCCCGTTCTTTATTGAACGGGCTTTTTTTTTGGATTAAAAAAGCTAATCGTTAAATGTATTTGGTTAACACATGTAGTAGAACAGATGATAGTGATCTGAGAGGAGGCTACGTCAGGGATTATTAACAACAGTTCACACACACAAAAACACAAATAAGATTTAACTTATCAATAAATAAAAGAGTCTCCTTAAGTACTGATTTATTTCATGCCTACTTTTTTAATACCTATTATGCTGTATTCAGCTAGCATTTATTTAACATCTGTAGAATAACTATAGGATATTCAAGGATAGATTTATCAAAGGGGAAAATCATGTCTGTTAGGCTAAGTCATAGTCTTATTTTACTAATTGCAGTAGCTAGTATTTCTGCGTGTAGTAATAATAACTCAAATACACCTGTCACAAAGAAGGTAATCAAAAAGCATCGAGTAGAAAATCAACCAACAACTATAGAAACTGATAAAAAGATTTACGCAAGTTTGCTAGATGAATGGGATAAGAAAGATTTAGCTAAGGCTCCTAAGGCTACTGTTAAATCTAAACCAGTTTATAATAAAAAAAGAAAACCAATAAAAAGAGTGGTTAAAGCTAAAGTTCCCAAACAAAGAAGAGTTGTAGTTAAACGTATTCCTAAAAATCGTTATAAAACACCTTCATATAAAGCACCAGTTAATAATATTAGATATGCATCTTTATCTGGAGATTATAAAAACAATCCTCAAGCCCATGCTTTTATTAGTAAAATGTCTACTAAGCATGGATTTGATCGCGGTTATTTGAACTATCTTTTATCAAATACTCAGGCTACTCCTTTTTTGAAAAGAATGGCTTACAAAGATGCCATTGGTCCACGTAAAAGTACGAAGAAAAGCAAGCCTAGAAAAGGTCGTTGGAATAGATATCGTGGTAATTTCCTGACAGAAAGAACTATAAGTAAAGGTGTACAGTTCTGGAGAAACAATCGTATAGCATTACAACGTGCAGAACAAATGTACGGTGTTCCACAAGAATATATTCTAGGAATCATAGGTGTTGAAACACGATATGGTGGTAATGTCGGCAAAAATAGGGCGATAGATGCTTTAGCAGCAATGGGGTTTAATAATGCTCGTCGCGGTAAATATTTTACTAGCGAGCTAGAAGCTTATTTGCTGATGACGCGCAAAGAGCGTTTGGATCCACTCAAACCAATGGCTTCATATGCTGGAGCTTTGGGGCTAAGTCAATTTATGCCAAGTAATATCGAACGATATGCTGTAGACCATGACAGGAGTGGTTCTGTTAATTTATGGACACCGCACGATGCAATAGGAAGTGTGGCTAATTACTTTAAAAAACATGGTTGGAAAACTGGAGGAACGGTAGCTGTACCTGCAGTTTCAAAAAGCACTCGTTACAAGACTTTAAAAACTGGATTTAAAAGTAAACATTCATTAACAAGCTTAAAAAGTAGGGGGGTGTCGGCTAATCAGTTGGGCAATATAACTGGTAAGGCTAGTTTAATTAAATTGAATACATATAGTGGTGATGAACTTTGGTTAGGAGGGCATAATTTTTATGTAATTACTCGATATAATCACAGTACGCATTATGCGATGGCAGTTCATCAGTTAGCTGATGCTATTAATCAACGCATTGGTGGTAGAAGTCCGATTAGACAAGCTTCCTTAGATAATCAATCTAAAAGCTTACTCAGCTTGTCCTCTGGTACTCTTTATTAAGCTTAAAAGCTTGATTAGACTAATTTACAACTTATAATGCACAGTCGTTCGATTTTGAAGGCTGTGCATTTTTTTGCGCGTCATTTTATATAATAAATTAGGTAATAGTTTTGATTTCAGCATCAAATATCACAATGCAGTTTGGTGAAAAGCCACTGTTTGAAAATGTCTCTGTAAAATTTGGTAACGGTAATCGTTACGGTTTAATTGGTGCCAATGGTTGTGGTAAGTCCACTTTCATGAAGATATTGAGTGGAGAGTTAACCCCCACAGCAGGAAATGTAACGATTGACCCAGATATTAGATACTCAGTGCTTGGTCAGGATCAATTTGCGTTTGAAGAATATAGCGTTCTTGATACCGTGATTATGGGTGATAAGAAACTCTGGGCAATAAAAGAAGAGCGTGATCGTATATATTCGTTGCCAGAGATGACTGAAGAAGATGGTATTAAAGTTGCAGATTTAGAAATCGAATTCGGTGAAATGGATGGTTATACCGCTGAATCTCGAGCGGGTGAATTATTGTTAGGTCTTGAGATATCTGAAGATCAGCATTGGGGCTCAATGAGTGCTATTGCTCCAGGTTGGAAATTACGAGTGTTACTAGCACAAGCTTTATTTGCTGATCCTGATTTGTTGTTACTGGATGAGCCTACAAACAACCTCGATATTAATACTATTCGTTGGTTGGAAAAGCTATTAAATAATCGTAAAAGTACCATAGTCATTATCTCTCATGACCGTCACTTTTTGAACAGTGTATGTACTAATATGGCTGACTTGGATTATGGTGAATTACGCATGTTCCCCGGCAACTATGATGAATACATGACTGCAGCAACTCAGGCGCGTGAACAATTGCAAAATGAGAATGCTAAAAAGAAAGTTAAAATTGCTGAATTACAGCAGTTTGTTAGCCGTTTCTCAGCTAATGCTTCTAAAGCTAAGCAGGCTACATCAAGACAGAAACAACTAGATAAAATTGAATTAGCCCACATCAAGCCATCTAGTCGTGTAAATCCTTACATTGTTTTTGAACAAGAAAAGAAGCTATTTAAGAATATCTTAGAAGTTAAAGGTCTTAGTAAAAGTTATGAGGAACCTTTATTTCGCGATATAGATTTAATGGTTGAAGTAGGCGAGCGTATCGCGATTATTGGACCTAATGGTATCGGTAAATCGACATTATTACGTTGTCTTGCTAATGACGTAAAGCCTGACAGTGGTATGGTCAAATGGTCAGAGAATGCTACATTAGGTGTTTATGCTCAGGATCATGCCTATGAGTTTGAAAATGGCGAGTCATTGTACGACTGGATGAATTTATGGCGTAGAGAGGATGATGATGAGCAGTCAATACGTTCAGTATTAGGCAGATTATTATTTTCAAAGCATGCCAGTGAGAAATCTGTAAAAGTAATTTCAGGTGGTGAGCAAGGCCGGATGATTTTTGGTAAATTAATGATGAAGAAAGATAATGTTCTTCTCATGGATGAACCTACAAACCACTTGGATATGGAATCAATCGAGTCCTTGAATTTAGCTCTGGAAAACTATCCAGGAACTTTATTCTTTGTCAGTCATGACCGTGAATTTGTAAACTCATTGGCGACTCGAATTATTGAAATGACACCGACGGGTATTAACCAATACTCCGGTACTTACGATGAATATTTGGCCAGTCAAAGCATTGATTCATAACGAAATCAAAGTAAAAATGGATACCAAACCCCGTGTATACGGTTTGTAAAATGCACATCAAATACGGGGTAGCTTTCATTGTTTATTTGACCAGAAGTTTTGATTAGCCTAAAGTTTCTTAACGTACTAAGAATAATCAGCTAAACCATTCAAAAAAAAGTAGGGGGGTGTCATTTGAATTGCCTTAAACACATTCAAATGTGTACTGAAGGGTTGATCACGCCAGTGCTGATTAGATATAACAAAATCACACCAAATATAATTCGATAGATTCCAAAACCTACAAAAGTAAATTTCTCGAGAAAGCTAATCAAAAGCTTCATCGTGAAATAAGCCACAATAAACGAAACTACAAAACCAACAATTAATGTAGTAAGGTTTTCACCAGTAAATTCTTTATAGTTTTGCAATAAGTCTAGTCCGCTAGCTGAAGCTAGTACCGGTAGTGCTAGTAAAAATGAAAACTCCGCACTAGCTTTACGGCTTAGTCCAACTAAAAGGGCACCTACTATGGTTGACCCCGCTCTGCTAGTACCTGGGATAACAGCAAAGAGCTGCGCTAAACCAATCCATGCGGCTTGTTTGTAATTGATGTCTTCAATTTCCAATGTGTGTGGAGTTGCAGTCTTTTGATAATATTCGACAATCAAAAATATAATCCCGCCAATGATAAACATGATGGCTACCACTTGAACGGAGAACAGCGTTTTAATCTGGCTACTAAATAATAGTCCAATCACAGCAATAGGGATAAAAGCAATTAAGACTTTTACCCATAAATCGAAATATTTAAAAGAAAATTTATCTTTATAATTAGCAATTACCGCCAGAATTGCAGATAGTTGAATAATGACGTGAAATGAATTTGTGGCTTTACTTTGATCTAAGCCCATAGCATCGCTGGCAACAATTAAATGCCCGGTAGATGAGATCGGTAAAAATTCGGTTATACCCTCGATGATACCGAGAATAATGGCATGAATGATATCCATTCAAAGAACCACCTTTAAGAATAAAAGGTGGGATTGTACATGATTATTATGGTTTTATAATCGTTGAATAATGACTAGCTTAATAGCTTTAAGAAAGAGTTGGCGACGCAAGCAATAATGCTTTTCCTTCTGGTGTGTCAGTGTACTTTTCAAAGTTGTCGATAAAAAGTTTCGCTAGATCTTTTGCTTTTAATGCCCATTCTTCTGAGTCACCGTAAGTATTACGTGGATCTAGAATAGCCGTTTCAACATTTGGAAGCTCTAGTGGTACTTTAAGATCAAAATGAGGAACTTGTTTTGTTTCTTGTTCTTCAATTGAGCCATTTAAAATTGCATCAATAATCGCACGTGTATCTTTTATAGAGATACGCTTGCCTGTGCCATTCCAACCGGTATTGACTAAATAGGCTTTTGCCCCAGAGTCTTGCATGCGTTTAACAAGCGTTGCTGCATACTTACTTGGATGAAGTGATAAAAAGGCTGCTCCAAAACAAGCTGAAAAAGCAGGTGTTGGTTCTGTAATACCACGTTCTGTGCCCGCTAGTTTTGCAGTAAATCCAGAAAGGAAATGATACTGAGTTTGTTCAGGAGTCAAAATTGAAACGGGTGGCAAAACGCCAAAGGCATCAGCAGATAAAAAGATAACTTTGGTTGCTGCTTTACCTTTAGATATTGGCGTTACGATGTTCTCAATATGCTCTATTGGATAAGAAACACGAGTGTTTTCAGTTTTTGAATTGTCATCAAAATCGATACTGTTATCATCGCGAATGACTACATTTTCTAGCAGCGCGTCACGACGAATAGCTTGATAAATCTCAGGTTCGTGATCAGGGTTTAGGTTGATTGTTTTAGCATAACATCCACCTTCAAAGTTGAAGATACCGTCATCATCCCAGCCATGTTCATCATCGCCAATTAATGCACGTTCAGGGTCTGTTGAAAGTGTAGTTTTACCTGTACCAGAAAGACCAAAGAAGATCGCTGAGTCACCGTTTTTACCTACATTCGCCGAACAATGCATCGAAGCAATACCTTTGAGTGGTAAGAGGTAGTTCATGATAGAGAACAAACCCTTCTTCATTTCACCGCCGTACCACGTGCCACCAATTAATTGGATTTTCTTGCTAAGATTGAAAGCTACAAAATTCTCAGAATTCAGTCCTTGTTCTTCCCATTGAGGATTTGTCACGCTAGCGCCATTCATAACGACAAAGTCAGGCTCAAATGAAGCCATTTCTTCGTCAGTAGGGCGGATAAACATGTTCTTAACAAAGTGTGCTTGCCATGCGACCATACAGATAAAACGCACACTTAAGCGAGTGCTCTCATTTGCGCCACAATAAGCATCAACGACAAATAAACGTTTTCCCGATAGCTCTTCGGTTACAAGCCCTTCAAAATGTTCCCAAAGTTCTGGTGTAATAGGGTTGTTGTCGTTTTTACCTTGATCCGACCACCAGAAATTGTCGCGAGTGACTTCGTCACGAACGATATATTTGTCTTTTGGTGACCGACCCGTAAATATACCGGTGTCAACGGCTACCGCACCCGTATCAGAGACGATGCCTTTTTCATAACCTGTCAAATCTTCTCGTGTTTCTTCTTCAAATAAGGTTTCATATGATGGGTTATGTAATATTTCAGATACGTTTTGTATTCCGTATTGAGCGACATCTAAACTTTTCATTAAGTCTTCCGAATGCGTAAAGAGGCATAGTCTATGCATAGGAACATTGCTGTCAACCTCTATTCAATTGTTAAAGTTTGATTATTATGAAACGTTTATAATTGGTATGAATGAGGCTTAAATTGATACAACTTAAGTAATGGAGCTTTAAAAAAATGCGTTCCCTGCTGGAATCGAACCAGCAACTAAGACTTAGGAGGTCCTTGTTATATCCATTTAACTAAGGGAACATAGAGCAGATAATTATAACAATACTTAAACTAGTAAGTGCAATTATAAAAATAAAAAAGCGTCAAAAAGGTGGGGGGTGTCATTTTTAAACCTAGTTTTCCCTTTTTATTAGCTTTTTAAGCATATATAGCTCTTCTAGTGCTCGTTTGGGGCTTAACTCATCGGGATCTAATGCGATTAAAGCTTGTTTGATATCTGCTGCTTCCTCGTCAATTTCCGTGACTTCTTCAGCAAAACCAAGGTTAAGTGAGAGTGTTTGCCCTTGTTGCGCTGCTTCGCGAGCATCTTGTTCTAGCTGATGTAGTTTTTTTCGAGCTTGAGAGATCACATTTTTTGGTACACCTGCTAACTGGGCTACTTGCAATCCATAGCTTTGATTTGCAGGACCTTCTTTAACGCTATGCAAAAACACGATGCGATCACCGTGCTCTACTGCATTTATGTGAACATTGGCGATAGTGCTAATTTTTTCAGGAAGAGAAGTGAGTTCAAAATAATGCGTGGCAAATAAGGTGAAAGCCTTTTTTTGTTTAGATAGATATTCAGCGAACGCCCATGCTAATGATAGTCCGTCGAAGGTACTTGTGCCACGACCTATTTCATCCATAAGAACTAAGGAGTTTTCCGTTGCATTATTGAGAATATTCGCTGCCTCTGTCATTTCCACCATAAAAGTTGAACGACCCGTGCTTAGATCATCATGTGCGCCAATACGGGTAAATATACGATCAATCGGGCCGATAACGGCTGACTCTGCAGGGACGAAACAGCCAATATGTGCCATTAATACAATTAGCGTGATTTGGCGCATATACGTCGACTTACCACCCATGTTGGGACCAGTAATCATTAACATGCGGCGATTTGTGTCCATATGTAAATCATTGGGTACAAACGGATCATCTAAAGTGCGCTCTACTACGGGGTGACGACCTCCCATAATTTGAATGCCCGATTTATTGTTTAGTTCGGGGCGCGAATAGTTATTGAGTACGGCGCGTTCGGCAAAGTTACTTAACACATCAACTTCTGCAATGTTTTGAGCTGTTTCACGCAAGCTCATGGTGTATGCCCCTAAATCTTGCAATAAAGCCTCATAGAGGGCTTTTTCTCGTGATAGAGATCGCTCTCTTGCAGACAGGACTTTGTCTTCAAATTCTTTGAGTTCAGGTAGAATAAAACGCTCTGCTGTTTTTAATGTTTGGCGGCGAACATATTCTGCCGGTACTTCAGCGCTTTGGGATCTAGGTATTTCAATGTAAAAGCCATGCACTCGATTGTAGGCAACCTTTAAACTTGAGATCCCTGTTCGAGTTTTTTCGCGGGTTTCTAAATCAAGCAAGTATTGATCAGAGTTTTTGCTCAGATTTCGTAGTTCATCGAGGTCAGGATCGTACCCTTCAGCAATCACGCCGCCATCACGAATTAGAACAGGCGGGCTTTCTATGACAGCCTTATCTAATAAAGACACTAGTTCATCATGCGGATTAATTTTAGTGCGTAAGGTATCAATTAAAGGGTTATCGATTTGCTGAAGAATACTGTGTAGTTCAGGTACTATTTTTAATGAATCGCGTAAAGTGGATAAATCCCTTGGCCGAGCCGTAGCAATGGCTATTCGCGAGATGATTCGTTCAATATCACCGATATGTCTTAATAGGCTATGTAAGGATTCGTAATGGTATTGAGCAATGAAACTCTCAACGGCTTGATGTCGGTTACGTAAAATATTTTGATCGCGTAAGGGCTTATTCAACCAGCGGCTCAATAAACGACCGCCCATGCTGGTCGCTGTCTTATCTAAGACTGAAATCAGCGTGTTTTTATGGTCGCCCATCAAGCTATGCTCTAACTCTAAATTACGACGACTTGCCGCATCAAGAATAATTCCATCGTCACTACTTTCAACTTTTAAGCTGTTGATGTGTGGTAGAGCGGTTCGTTGTGTTTCATTAACGTATTGAAGCAAAGCGCCGGCAGCAATCACAGCAGTAGGAATATCATCACAGCCAAAACCACTGAGATCTTTGGTGCCTAGTTGCTTCTGTAACAGTTGGTGCGCATGTTCCTCATCAAAGTGCCATGGTGCGCGTTTAGTGATGGGGTAGTTGTTTGGGAGTTTTAGTTCTGAATTTAGCTTTGAGTCTTCATCAATCAATATTTCAGCAGGTTGTAAGCGTTCAATTTCATTGAATAGTGATTGTTGATCGTTAATTTGCTGAACGATGAAACGTCCGTTACTTAAGTCTATATACGCAATGCCAAATTGAGTCTTGTTTTCAGAAATGGCCAATAGCAAATTGTCACGGCGCTCCTCTAACAGGAAATCATCAGTGACAGTGCCAGGTGTAAGAATCCGCATAACTTTTCGTTCAACTGGACCTTTCGATGTTGTGGGATCACCTATTTGTTCTACGATACCAACTGAGATGCCTTCTTTTAACAGGCGCGATAAATATTGTTCTGCAGCATGATAGGGCACACCCGCCATTGGTATCGGTTCGCCGTCTGTTTTTCCGCGAGCGGTTAAAGTAATGTTAAGTATTTCAGCGGCGCGTTTGGCGTCTTCAAAAAATAATTCGTAAAAATCCCCCATACGATAAAACAATAATAGCTCGGGATTTTCGGACTTGATGCGCAAATATTGTTGCATCATCGGAGTATGTTTTGCTGCTGCTTTTACTGGGGCTTGGGTCATTGTGGCAATTTAACAAATCAAGGCAAATCAAGCTAGAGTTGTTGTTGAATAGCTTTTAAATAAATTCGAAATGAACTAAATATAAGTAGGACTAACTAAGCTATTGATAATTATGAGACCTCAGCATAACTCGTGAACAGATAAAAAAGGCTATAAGTTTTCCATCTTTCATCCAAAATAACGCGCAATAGCCAGCTATTACACTTATATTTTGAATAAAATATGAAAAAATATATCTCTTTTTTCTCATGCCCAGAGTTATGTTGAGGTCTCATTATGTATAAACAAATAGCTTATGTTATTATTAAATTAATGATCGGGCTTGATCAAAACGTTACTTGTATTGTCTTTAATGAAAAATTATAGAATGGACTTAGCGAGTGATGCACTTCAACATTTATGGGGATAAGTATGTTAAAAATTAATGGATTAATAGCAGTTTCATTGTTGGGGTTGACGGCATGTGGAGGTGGCGGCGGGTCATCGACTGTCATTTCTGATGGCGTTTTTAAAGATAGTAATGTATCTGGTTTGGGTTACGCATATGGCGACACAACGGGTGTTACAACTCAACTTGGTGGATTTAGATTTGAAGAAGATGCTGATATTAGCTTTAACGTTGGTGGTGTTAGTTTAGGTTCAGGTAAGGGAAAGTCTGTAATGACACCATTGGATTTGGTTGTGGATGGAAAGCTAGCCACGCCAGAGGTTATTAATAGAGTTCGTTTTTTGATGATGTTAGATAAAGATAACACGCCAAGTAACGGTATTGAAATTTCTAGTAAAGTTCAAGAAAAGGCGAAGAGCTGGTCAGCTGTTGATTTTGCGGCTGAAGATTTTCCTTTTAATGAAGCTCTTAATAAAATTTCGAATGATGCATCTGCAGCAGATGGTGAGTCACATATATTTCCTAGTGCTGAAGCTGCAACAGCACATATACGTAGTACTTTACTTTGTTCTAACGCAGGTGCTTTTAAAGGAAATTACAGTGGTACCGAAGGTGGTAGTTTAGTCTTTGCTGTAGATCCTGTAACAGGGGAAGTTAACGGTTCGTCTTACAATCCCGGCAATCAAATTTCTGTTGAAGTAAAAAACACCGAAGCAATCGATTACGATGCGGGGCTTACTTTTGTGAGCGCTGAAGATTCTGCAAAAGCGTTTACAGGCACCTTACAAAGTTCAGATAATATTGATGGTACTTGGGCTAATCTTAGTGATACCGATGCTACAGGATCATTTT
>CALFUP010000274.1 GCA_937929875.1 uncultured Cocleimonas sp.
CGCAAACAACTATTGCCTTTAGATGAATGTGAAAAACGCCTCCCAACCTATTGTGAGTCCTTGGGGTTACCCCTATCAGGTAATGGATTTGTGGGTTCATTGAAAGAGAAGTTAGCCACTTTAGCGCATCAGGTTGACCAAAAGTTTCCGGCTGATGGTGATTTCTCTATCGATGATGAAGGTGTGCCCCACTTGAAACGACAAAAAGCGTCACCCCTTCCGGAAGGGGTGGATACGTTTAAAAATGAAGTCTACTCACGAGTACCGGAACGCCATTTGTTGGATATATTGAAGGATGTGCAGCACTGGTCAAACTACACAAGGCATTTTGGGCCACCGTCAGGAACTGATACAAAGATGACTGATCCCAGCAGTCGCTATTTATTCACCGTGTTTGGTTATGGTTGTAACTTAGGTGCCAGTCAAACTGCTCGACATGCACCTCATGATATCAATCCACAAAGCTTACGCCGCATCAATGCACAACACATCAATGCGGCCAAATTAGAGAAAGCGTTGGATGAGGTTATTAATGAGTACAGTCGCTTTGAACTACCTGGATTCTGGGGTAAAAGTAATGTAGCCATCGCTGATGGCACCCAAATGGAGTTGCGTAAAAATACACTCATGGGAGAACAGCATATTCGCTATGGTGGTTTTGGCGGTATCGCTTACCATCATATTTCCAGTGAATATATCGCCCTGTTCAGCCACTTCATTTCATGCGGTGTATGGGAAGCCGTGTACATTCTTGATGCGCTACTGCTAAACAAATCCGTTTATCAACCGGACACTCTCCATGCCGATACGCATGGCCAAAGTGAGCCGGTGTTTGCACTGGCTTACTTACTGGGAATTAACCTCTATCCGCGAATGCGCACCTGGAATGATGTGGCGTTTTACCGGCCCGACAAAACCGCCAAATACAAACATATCAATTCGCTATTCACGAAGACAGTCAATTGGCCACTCATTGAGATGCATTGGAAAGACATGATGCAGGTGGTTTTGTCGATTCAAGCGGGGAAGGTTTTACCATCGATGCTGCTACGAAAACTTAACAGTAATAATCGCCGCAACAAACTATACCGGGCCTTCCGGGAACTTGGCCGGGTCATACGTACTTTGTTTTTGCTTCGCTATATATCCGAAGCTGACTTCCGCCAAACTATTCGAGCGGAAACAACCAAAGTAGAGTCGTACAACGACTTTCAAGACTGGATTACCTTTGGTGGCCAGATCATCAAAAGTGGTGATCCTGTAGAGCAGGCCAAGCAAATCAAATATTCAAACCTTATTGCCAACTCAATCATGCTCAGCAATGTGGTCGATCTGACGCAAGTACTGGCTGACATGTCTGAAGAAGGCTACACCATCACGGCAGAATTAGTCGCCTCACTCAGTCCATTTATCAGGGATCAGATCCGGCGGTTTGGGCGGTATGACGTTGACATGAAACAGAGCCCACCTGATTTAGACTTACTCTTAGTAACGCTAAGCTGAGATGTGCCTACTTTTTACATGTATTGTAAGCTGCCCCCAAGTTGGCTAAGCGTAATACGATGGCTAATAAATGAATATAGCAATGTAAATTGGCCATAGCATTGTTAGCTACCTTAATTGGCCAATGCTGTCATTTTATGATTGAGCACGATGAGTTAATGACGGTAAGAAAATGCCTTAACCCGGTTTTCCGTTCCGTTGCACCTCAGACCCCTGTTTCTCGCAGAGTAGCAGCGTTTTACTGGCGAAATAATGCTGTTTACAGAAATTATAGCCTTAGCTATAATAAGCTTACAACTGACCCTTCATATGTAGAGGCTTGACCTCTTCGATTTAGGGAGAAAAAACCACCTACACGGTGGTTTTTTCATTTTAGCCTTGCCGTACCTACCCAACCTATGAAAACAATTGTCTATATAGACGGCTTCAACCTGTATTTTGGAGCCTTAAAAAACACACCATACAAATGGTTAGACATTGTTCAGTTGTTCTCCCGTATTTGTAATGATCAAGAACCGCAAAGCAATATAGTAGCCGTGAAATTTTTCACAGCACCCGTGAAAGCTAAGATAGCAAGCAGCGGCCTTATTGCCGTTAAATCCCAAGAGTCTTACCATAAAGCGCTAAGAACGCTATACCCTGAAACGTTCGAAGTCATACAGGGATATTTTCAAGTAGAAAAGCGCGAGTTCCCACGGTTTCTAAAGCCTATCGAAAAAGGCAATCGAGTAGCTGTCTGGAAAATGGAAGAAAAGAAAACAGATGTAAACATTGCCATTGAAATGCTGACAGACTCAATGGAAGGCATAGAACAAGTCGTTTTAGTGTCTAACGACACCGATTTAGTGCCTGCATTAGAGCGGATAAAAAAGCTGTTCCCTGAAGTAAAAAAAGCCGTTGTCATACCGAGAAAAGAAGTGAAAGAACAGAAAACGAGGCCCGCAAACAATGAATTATTAAGTGTTTCTGACTGGACGCGAAACCACATCACAGAGAAAGAACTACAAGAAGCGCAGCTGCCAGAGTACATACCAACAAAAAAGAAGACAGTTTTTAAGCCCAAATATTGGTGAAATAAGAATAGATATATTCATCTATTCTAGCTATAGCCTTTTCTCCTCTTTTGCTTCTCAATGACTTCTAGAGCATCCTGAGCTTCTTTTTCAGTGTCAAACCAATCAGAGCGAATAGCACCGCCTGAACCTATCCTTCCCCATGTCCTCACAAGAGACCATTCCCCGAATAAAGTAGGCACGATATACAGAGAGTAAAACCGATATTGGTTTTTTTCAGGATCAACTTTTTTAAGGTAGGTAATCATAAATTAGAGAACCAAAGGAATCAATCATCCCAACAAGGTGCCACCAGCTTGAGTAATTAGGTATAAAGAATCTATCTAACGGACGTGAGAATATAATAACATCCTTTGGGAACTAGAGAGAACCGGAACTGATAGCCATTCAAGACCACCATCATGTCCGACTCTGAAATCGCCGCACAACGACCACAGTGGATAGAGTAATATCCAAACTACTGGCAGTCATTGGTTTGGATCACTCTCATGTACCGCATACTGATCGACACAACTTGCTACAAGGTATCCCATCACTATTTCCATCCAATCTTGACAATCCACATTGCTGTAAGTGAAAGCACGCCTCAGCACATGACCCCATTTGGCCACAGAACCGCTTAGTCCCACAGGAAAAATCTTTCGGTTCTAAAGGAATTGGCTTTGCAGCTTTTGCTCGTTCCTTCTTTCCTTTGCGCCAGTTTGAAGGGTTAACTGGGTTTGGCTCAGACCACAGACCAATGACATCAGAACGTGCTTTTGCTTGTGCGTAGAGCACTCGATCAGGTGGTGTCTGTTCTTTCTGATACTTTTTGTAATGCCAGGCATAGCCAGCTTTGACGATATCGAGATTAACATCCCTACCCTCATATCTGATGACTCCTACTAAGCGCTGATATTTATCGCGCTTATGCCAATCTACACAGACAGTTTTCTGGTTGATACGCTTAGCAAGAAACTTCCTTGCTGCTTGTCCATAAGCTTGGCCTTTCTCAGGCGCATCGATACCGGCTAACCGAATCTTGTGTGTTTGTTTCTCAGCATCGAGCACATGTACAGTGTCACCGTCACTGACTTTGATTACTTTACCCTTGGTGCGGCACGATAGGTCAGGTATCAATAAGCTATCGTCGTTTGTTAATAGGGTTACATCTGCGCTTAAAACGGTGGCTGCGATGAGTCCCCATAACAGCAATAGGTAAGGTTTGGTTTTCATTTATCCCCTGTTTGATTTGACTTCACCACCTTCTTCAACAGACTACCCTTGATGATACTTCGGTCGCTTAGGTTCGACTGTTTTTCGACACCAAAAATAAAGAGGTAATGCTTTACCTTGGTTTTTTATTGATACATTTTAACTGTGCAAAAACTCGTTTTCATACCAAACGATATCATCGAGATTAAAAAAAGAAGGATCGCTTTCATCTACATTAAACAAGTGAACATTCAATTTCACTTTATCTTTAGACATTAGAACAATGTAGTTTTCCCCTTGAAAATCAGAGTTTTTACGAATCTCCAGAAAAGCAACTTTAGCAGCCTCAAGCGACGGTGTAATAGTTGTAAGCTCGTTTATAAGATCACTGCCGCCCTTCCGTCGTTTCAAAATTATGACTTTGTACATACATTTAGGTATAGAAATTCTCATAGTCTTATTTGCTAATGAAATAAGCATAATGACACCTTTAGTTGGTTCAGAAAAGCAGAGCACAAGAATCTACTAATAATCGTTATCGGAAATTTCCTAGACCTTATACAAACAATCTCACAGTCACACTTAAACCCGTTTGCAAGCCGAACGAATCACGCTAATGTGTTTCAGTCCCTTAGCATTGAATCATAAAATCAGGGCTACACTACTTAAAAACGTATACAATTAATAGTATCCCACATAAAGTGATTTAGAAAATGAATGTAAAAGACGCAATATTTACACTTGAAGGAGCACTGTTTTCTGATGGAAAAACAGCAAATGAAGCAATATTTAAGGAACTAAAAGCTCAAGAAAAGGGTAATCGAAAAATTATCATCACCTCAACGTCCTCCCCCCAAGACCATGAACAACTATTGGAAAAGCTTCAGGATAATGGGGTAGTACCACATGAATTATTACACCTGAAAAGCGAGATAATTCCTGTTTCAGACCTCATGGAAAGCTACGACATAGGCGTGTTTTTCGATAGTGTTGAACAAAATGTTAACGCCTTTAAAGGTGAAGATATCCCCGCTTACTTAGTCATTGAAGGAAGAATTATCAATACTCGTGGTAAAGCACCAAAAACAGGTAAAGGCATTGGTAGAAAACATAGAGAACCAACAAAAGTAGTCCCCGTGAGACTTCCTCTGGCCATGGTAAAAAAGTATGAAATCAATGGTGAGCTACTAAAAAAATTAGTCGATGAGTACATTAAAACGAGTGACAAAGAATGAGCTGGCTCGGTCGTCTAGTACTTTGGAGACAACACGACTCTTTATTGCCCAGCAAAATGAGAGCATGCTTTATTACATCGATGAACGATGTGGAAAAGGAATTAGCCAATATAAATCTAGAAAAACGATTAATTGTCATAATACCCCTCTGGCGGGGTCCAGCTTACCGCTGTTGGGGCTTTCAATGCTTTCTCATTGTACTGAGAATAAAACACTAGCTTAGTCGTTTCCGACTTTCTAAACTTCATTTTTGATCTAACTACCTTCGTACTCTTTTTCTTCGGCTTATAGACGTAACCATGGTTTGATGCCGTGTTGATCTTGACCTTGATATTAGTTAGTTTTTCATAGCGATCTAAAACCAGCCTGACATAGTGCTGTGTCTCATTATACGGTGGAATTCCATCATACTTATCAACTGCACCCTCCCCCGCATTGTATCCGGCCAATGCAAGCGACCAATCGCCATGAAACCGTTTATGCAACCAAGCAAGGTATGTTGATCCACCTTTAACATTTTGAGCTTGATTAAAAATATTAGTAACACCGAACCGTTTGGCGGTGGCTGGCATAAGCTGCATCAATCCACTAGCGCCCTTGTTTGAAATAGCACGCGGCTTTCCTCTGGATTCTACGTTAATCACCGCCCTGATCATTGACTCACTAACACCTGATCTGGCAGCCTCACGCGTGATGATAGTATCCAATGACTCCCCAGCAAAAGAAAAAGGGGGAAATAAAAAGAGCATTGCGCCAAAAATTATTTTTTTCATTTATTCCAAGCCTCAACTAAGGGGACATTAAACAGCTGGCTAAATGCAAAGGCGCTAGCACGTTGCGTGTTCCAAATACTGTCAGGAGACCAACCGACACTACCATTTACTAGTAGAAGCTCTGGTTGATCTAACATGGTCTGAATTACGGGCCAAAACATGAGTGTTTCATAACAAATTAAAAAGCCAATTTTCGTACCTGCTACAACCTCAGACTTATAATTAGTGATCGTTTCAAGTTCAGGAAATTTATTTATCCCTGGCACTGGAAAGCGTTGTCTATAAACAACCTCTTGCTCGTCACCTGAAAGCAAGATAATTACGTTATTCAAACTACCCCCTTTTGGATCCAAAACACTAAGCAGGATAGTTTTATCTTTGTGCTTTTTTGCCCATTGAACCCAAAAGTTTTTAGTTGTTGCAGACCAAACACCACCGGTTGATTCAGGTGTCCAATGTATGCCCTTCCCTGCCTTACTAATTGAAGCTTGTAACGATTTCATATTCTGAAATTCTTGGGAAAAGTTGCGTGACCCAGCGTTAAAAACAAAACTGGTTTGGTGTGGGATAAAGTGACTAGGTGGTGTAATGTCAGGCTTTTTAAAAACGTAAGAAGCAACAACAAGCGTTAATGATAAGGCGATAAATTCACCCGCTCTTGATACAAAAACAGATGAAACCAGCATAAGCAGCAAGCAAAGAAACAGACCGAAGAAACCAAAGCTTGGGAATAAATAAGAAGCTGATATTAGAGGGTGCGCCCAACCAGATAAGCCGGTTGGCGGGATGATCAGTAGCAGCATTAATATAGGGATTAGTGCAACTCTCACCCTGCGGTTTTTGTGCCAACATAAAAAGCCGGTAGTGAACCACAAAAGAGCACCAGAAACCCACCAGAATGCACCAACCAGTAAACTAGCATCAAAGTAAACGGAAGCACCAACCAACAAGCCACGCGAAGCAACCAAGCTATAAACTAGCAACAGGCCACCCGATAAAATCCGACTCTCTGTCTGCACCCAAACAACAGGCAACAAAAAGCTAAGCACAATCAGCGGCCAAAACATTTCGGCATGACCAAAGCTGAAACCGATCAGGCCAGCAGCAAGTATTAATATCACTTGTTTCATCAGAACAAAGGTCTTACGACACCTTGAATATTTTCAGCAGGTAAGCTGCCGTAATAGCGGCTATCCCACGACTTAGGGTTGTAACTTGATAACAGCCAAACTTCACCCTCCGGAACAATGCCAGACTTAGCATTGTTAGGCATGGCTCTACCGTCTGAGTCAGCAAGCATTCTAGTTGAAGCGTCAACAGGTACACCGTTGATAAAAATGGACTGATTTACAGAAACATAATCACCAGCAACCGCAACCAATGGCTTTAAGAGGGGTGTATACCGACTTGGGCATCTAAAGCTTACTGCCAAGTAACCACGTTCATTAGCAAGCTTTTGAAGTGAATCATCCGGTGGGCAAATAGAAATAATATCCCCTTTCTTTGGGATGCTTCCCGTATCCAGAATATAAACAGTAACGGGTATGGATGGTGTGGTGTTGATTCGTAAACCTATGAACTCCATCAGCACCAAACCGACCGCAACAAAAACGCAAGCAATGATGAGTTTCACGATACAAAAACCCTAGCTGGGGCATTACTATATGCTGATTGTTGTGAATGCATAATCACCACATCACCCTTAATAGGCGCTGTGATTTTCGCTCTGGCAGAAAAAACAGGATCAATAAAGTACAGTATTTGAGTCCCGTATATGGGCGACATTCCGGCAATGAAAACCAACATATCCCCGCCACCAACTACATTGTTTCCATCTTTTTGGGCGCTAGGTAATTTCATTACCTCGTCAGTCGTTAATAGGGGTCTGGATACCTCAGAAAATGATTCACTAACTTTACCCATAAACAGGTCTGATCTACTTCCTGACATAGTGTGTTGCTTCTTAACAACCGTCGCTGTACCTGTCATTTTGCTAATGACTTCTGCCGTTTTTAGCTTGTTAGGTGCATACACAATTTTTACATGGCAGTTTCCTAGCAAGCCTTCATATTGGCCATAAGCTGCGTTGACCTGTTCTAAATCCTGAACGACTAAATAAGCTTTGATTCCATAACTCGCCATAAATGCCAGTGAGTCCTCCATCGCTGTAAGACGCTTTAGAGAGGCAAATTCATCAAGCATCATCAGTAAGCGATGTTTGTAGTGTGCAACGCTCTTACCGTCTTTATAGTCCATTGAATTGGTAAGGCTTTGTATAATCTGACTGATCAACAAACGAATGAGCGGTCTTAATCGTTGGGCATCTTTCGGTTTAACAACCAGATATAAGCTAACAGGCTTATCATGGTTCATTAGGTCACTGATCTTAAAATCACTTCTAGCGATGTTTCGGCTAACAATAGGATCAACATACAGAGTGAGGTTGGAACGGACAGTAGAAACGACACCAGACTGCTCCTTGTCAGCTTTTTGCAGCATTCCCCGCGCTTCTTGAGCTACAACAGTATGCGCTATTCCATTCTTGTGTTTGAACTCTAGCATTTCCTCAAACAGCTCTACTATGTCTCTTGATGGGTCAGCTAAAGCCAAACCAACATCGGTTAAATTAGCTGTTTTACCTTCACTTTTTTTGACGTAACAAACATGCAAAATAGTGGCTACCAAAAAGCCATAAGCTGTTTTTGCCCAATGGTCTTCCAAGCCTTTACCATCTGGGTCTACTATCATCATAGCCACGTTTTGGGTATCGGCTACGTCCCTATCACTATTAAGGTCAATCTCCTCAAGTGGGTTGAATTTCACACTTGTTCCATCATCAGATGTGGGCTCGAATTTCATCACAAGATTCTTAGCGTGTTTTTGTCGCCAACCTGCCGTTAATGCCCAGTTTTCACCTTTAATGTCATAACATAAAACTGAGCCTGTCCATGATAGTAATGTTGGTATGACCAAGCCAACACCCTTGCCTGACCGGGTCGGTGCAATCGCTAATACGTGCTCTGCTCCTTCATGTGTTAAGTATCGAATCTTACCCTTGTCTCGATAAGCGCCAATATAAACAGTCTCTTTACCCGTTGACTGCAATAATCCAGCATCTTCTATTTCTTCTTTTTTTGCCCATCTAGCAGTACCGTGAAGCCCCTCAACACCCTTGCTTCGTCTTCCAAGAACAACCCTTAGTAGTGCAAAAAGACTAAATGAGAAAGCAAAACTAGCGGTGCAAATGAAAAGTGCTTTTTTTGAAAGGTCTGGGTATTCAGTCCACCAAGTTGATACCCACTGAATCCACATCCAAGGATAATAAAAACCATTACGAATATGGCCACCTAGTAAGTCAGAATAATTAAACTCTCTAGCTAGATACTGAGTCGTTATCGTAAATGACAATATCAGCAATATGCTTAAAATTATCAAGGTCGAAAAAAAGCCTACAAATAATGGTTTGTTTTTCTTCTGGTCTGGGACACCGATCATATTTCACGCCCTGTATTTTCATCAACTTTGATAGCTGATTTTTCGACTATTAACTGAGTACCAACCTTCAATTTTGATAACAGTTTTTGCTGGGTTTTATTTAATGGGCTGACGAGAATTTCCCCGCCCTTTTCATACAAAGCAACACTACAATTCTGCAGCTTCCTTGTCCCGGAGTAGGTTACTTTTCCATCGTCACTGGCTTTGAATTTCCGATGCAGTGAAGCAGAAGAAAACTTTTTACGAGTTTCGTTTCTCTTATTAACAAAGCTCTGAACATCCGGCGGCTGACCTTGGTTTTCTTTGCTGGATTGGCTTTTCTCCTTCAGCTCCGCAAGTGCTTTTCTGCTTGCCTCCATGTCAGGATCATTAAACCTAACGCTTAAACCTGCCTCAACTGCAACTTCTACGGCTTTAGTTTTAAAGGTGCTATCACCATCAACCGTCAGAACATCACCATACTTTTCTTGAGCAAATAACAGCGCATTTAACATTCCTGTATCTTCTTTATATTCCTTGATCGCCACCGCAAGGTTTTCGCCATTGTCTTTAACGGTTACACCTGTGAACTGGTAAACAACCTCCCCCACTTCATTGACCATATATTTATGGTTGATTAGAAGAGTATCGCCCTTGTTGTCGGCACTGATCTTGTCCCTACTAGGCTCGTATTTCTTTTTCCTCCTGAGTGTGTTGAGTGCCTCTAAATCACCCTCACTAGACTTCTGAACTAAAAAGGATTGCCAGGTGCTGAAAGGGTGGGCCTTATTAAGGTCTTTAACCTTGCTGGAATGAGCCGTTTTGATTTTGCTAACAGCTTCTTGATTATCTAAAAAAGCAGCTCTGTAACTAAGTTTTTTATTTGCTCCAAAGCTCTCTTTTATCTTCAGTCTGGTATCAAGATACCTCAACTTCTGGCTTGCTAAGTTCTCCTTTTTCGCGTTTTGTAGCTCTTTTCGCAGACTTGTTTTTAAATGCCTTCGGGTGTTGTACTCATCCCATAAATTTGCATTTTTTGGTGCCTTACCCTTGGGTGCATAGGTCTCTTTACTCGCACTATTAATTTTAGTTTTTATAAAGTTACCTAGTTTTTTTTCCAAATTTTTCTTACTAAATGAACGGTCTGTTCTACTACAAGGAACATGATAGTGACCATCCAACGTGGTAAAAACAGCACCAGCCCCGCGCTCTTTTACAAAAATGCCACTTGGAATTAAAGCATCTTGAAATTCACCCCAACTACTAGACTTTTCAAGTGACTCATCAATAATTCCCTTCTTTTCCTTCAAGTATGATTCAAATGAACTCAAACTAGAGTGTGAGTGCATTTGGTTAGCCCTATCACTGAACTGATCTATACCTCTTTCATGCAAAGAACAAACAGGAGTTAAATTATATTTTTGTTCTATTTCAGCGCAAGTGCTAACAAGCGCTTTTTTATCAAAATAAGGTTCAACCATATTAAAGCTTATAGGGTTAATTTTGTTTATCGCAACATGAAAGTGATAATTATCAGTATCATCATGTACTGCGCTAATTCTTTGATGACCCTTTAATCCGATATTAGTACAAAGTTTTTCTTCTATTTCTAAAAGAATTTTATAATCTGGCCTTTCACCTTTTGGGAAACTAACAACCATGTGATAAGTTTTATTTTTTTGGCTTCGTGTATTTCTTTCTTGTGTCGCTTCAATTTCTTTAATAGCGGAAGAGTAAGAGTCAAAATTTGTATTGGTTATTTTATATGGTACTGGTTCTTTATCATCAGCTTGCCTAGTAATATAATTTGATAATCCTTTAAAGCTCCCTGTGTTTTTTTTTGAAGGAACCCTTTTCGCTATCATAATTTTGAAACCTTACTTTCAAGCTTTGATTTCAACTCTTTCAATTCAATCATTAACTTTGGAACATTTAGGCTTTTTGCATGACCTTCTTTTTCTAATAACCATAGTTTTAGCAAGCCACCCAATCGCCCAATATCGCCATTGATCTTTGCTAGCTCTAAAATATGTTGAGAGTCTAATGTACTTTTAGGAGGTTCATGACCCAAACCGACAGAGCGCAAATAAGCGGGATTACTCAAATCATAAGCTGAAGCCCGTTCAGAAATCTCAACTAATTCGTGCTCACTCACCCTAACAAAAATCTTCTGCTCTCTTCTCCTAGTCTCTGATCCCATAAATCCATCCTTGGTTTGATATGCGGTGATTTTGATATTATTAGGTGGTAGCCGCTCTCCCCTACCTTACCGAAGGTCAAGATATTACGTTGAGCCGTAGGCGAATAAGCAAACTAGTATCAGATACGCCGACATTTATGGCGGTCTATCAGATACACATCTTGCCGTTTGTTAGTGCCTGTGTAATCTTTGGGTTTTTTCAGGGTTTAAGTAGAAGAATCAAAAAACCCAAGAAAAACCCAGAAAAAACCCAGAAAAAAAGGTGGAAAAGAAAAAACCCAAGAAAAAACTATAAAAAACCCAAGAAAAACCCAAGAAAAACCCAAATCAGTATTTTACACCCTCGCTTTGATTCGGTAACATTCGACAATCGAATTGTGGGTGCAACATATGACTAACGAATCAGAACTACTGAGCAAAAGGATCAAACAAGGGAAAAGCGCACGACACCAAATACTCTTTCACAAAGAGCAAATAGATGAAGCCTTGGGACAAGGATTCAATAAAATTGACGTTTGGAGGACTCTTCATGATGAGGGAAAATTCACTCGAACATACAATTCTTTTCTTGAAGCATATAACAAGCTTGAGAATATCAGTCGTACACCAAAATTAGATCAAACACCAGTTGAAGCTAAAAAAACAAAAAACAAACCGTTCGTGAAGAAAAAGAAATTTACTCACGATGCCAAACCAAACCCAGACGAATTAATTTAAAGGAAGTAAAGAAGAATGATAAACATCATATTGCAAGGAAAAGGCGGCGTTGGTAAATCTTTAATTAGTAGCCTA
>CALFUP010000275.1 GCA_937929875.1 uncultured Cocleimonas sp.
GATGTTCATCGTCCTGCATTACCTTATAAATTCAAATTCAAAGTCTCTGGTTGTCCTAATGATTGCCAAAATGCTGTTGAGCGTTCTGACTTTGCGGTTATTGGTACATGGCGAGATCACAAGAAAATCAATCAAGATGAATGGAAAGCTTACGTAGAAAAGAAAGGCGTTGATTATGTTATGGACAATGTGGTTTCACGTTGTGTCTCTAAATCTTTGTCTCTTGGTCCTGATAACTCTCTGATTGCAGACGAATCAAACTGTGTCCGTTCAATGCATTGTATGAATGTTGTACCTAAAGCTATTAGTCCTGGTGATGACAAGGGTGTGACGATTCTTTGTGGTGGTAAGCGTACCTTAAAAATTGGCGACTTGATGGGTACGGTTTTAGTGCCGTTTATGAAGCTGGAAAGTGCTGAAGACTACGAAAAAATTGTTGAATTAGCTGAAGAAATCATCGACTTTTGGGCTGAAAATGGACTTGAGCACGAGCGCACAGGTGAAATGATAGAAAGAATTGGTTTAGTTAACTTCCTTGAAGGTATCGGTGTTGATCCTGATCCAAACATGATTTCACAACCTAGAAATAGCTCTTACGTACGAGTAGATGGTTGGGATGAAGCGGCTGAAGAATGGTTTGCAAAGAAACGTGAAGCAAAAATCGCTGTTTAAACAGTTTACAAAATTTAGTAGTTTAAGTAAAACATCGTGAGACCTTTGGATAAAAGTCTGGCGAGAGAAAAATGAGGGTAATGTTTCATATTTTTCTTTCAAATATGGTTAATAGCATGGCTATTCACCGAATTTTTAAGGGAAATATGGGATATTTAAACCATTTTAATCCGTCATATCTTTTGTCCAAAGGACTCACAAAACATTAGGAGTTAATAATGTCTAAACCAAAGATGCGGGAAGCGATTGAAACAGGTGCACCAGATGGCTTTCAGTATATGCATCCAACGATGCGACGTAATTTTGGCTTATGGGATTATCATGAAGATATCCAGCCAGGAGTTATGGTTCATGTTTCCAAATACGGCGATAAAATCTGGACAGTAAAAGCCGGAACACAACGTATTCTTGATGTATTTACGCTACGTGCCTTATTGGATATTGCTGATGAATATGCGGACGGTTATATCCGATTTACTATTCGCAGTAATATTGAATTTTACACGGACAAAGAAGAAAAATTGCCGGCATTAATCGCTGCACTACAAGATAAAGGTTTTGCTGTAGGTGGCACAAGAAACTCTGTTGCTTCAATGTCCCACACTCAAGGTTGGTTGCATTGCGACATACCAGGTACTGATGCATCTGGTGTTGTTAAAGCCATGATGGATGAACTTTACGAAGAATTTACTAATTGGAATATGCCTAATCGCGTTCATATGACGACTTCTTGTTGTCAGATTAACTGTGGCGGGCAAGGCGATATTGCGATTAATGTACAGCATACTAAACCACCGAAAATTGACCATTCACTGGTTGGTAATGTGTGTGAACGTCCTTCAGTTGTTGCTCGTTGTCCTGTTGCGGCAATAAGACCTGCAATGGTAGATGGTAAGCCATCACTAGAAGTTGACGAAAAGAAATGTATCTGTTGTGGTGCGTGTTATCCACCTTGTCCACCGATGCAGATTAACGATCATGAACACACTCAATTAGCTATATGGATTGGTGGTAATCATTCGAATGCTCGTGGTAAGCCTACATTCCAGCGTCTTGTTGCTGCTGGTATCCCAAATAATCCACCCAGATGGCCTGAAGCTACGGCCATCGTTAAAAAGATACTAGAAAGTTATAAAGCTGGTGCTCGTGATTACGAAAGAATAAACGAGTGGGTTGAGCGTATCGGCTGGCCTCGTTTCTTTGAAGAAACTGGGTTGCCATTTACAAAATATCATATTGATAATTGGCGTGGTGCTCGTTCTAATTTGAACTCTTCAACACACATTCGTTTTTAGATTCAGCCAAGAAATACATATATGAAATTTACAATCATGGTCAATGAAGGGCCTTATCAACATCAATCTGCAGATTCAGCTTTAAATTTCGCTCGAGCTGTTTTGGCTCAAGGACATGAAATTTTCAGAATCTTTTTCTATCACGATGGTGTTAATAATGGCACTCGTCTTTCTGTGCCTCCTGCGGATGATCGTCAAATTCAAAAAGAATGGTCAGAACTCTCTAAAGAGCATAATTTAGATTTAGTGATTTGTATCGCCGCAGCTCAACGCCGTGGTTTGATGGATGCAGATGAAGCAAAACGACAGGGACTTGATGCAGATAATATTACTGATGGTTTTCGAATTTCTGGTTTAGGCCAGTTAATAGAAGGCAGTATTGAATCTGACCGCACAGTCGTTTTTGGAGATTAATTTAGGTGATAAATAATGGCTACTAAAAAATTCATGTTTGTTAATCGCAAAGCGCCTTATGGAACTTCATACGCATTGGAATCACTAGAAGTAGTTTTGATTTCTGCAGCTTTTGATCAGGACGTTTCTTTAGCATTTCTGGATGACGGCGTTTATCAGATTACGAAAGGTCAAGATACTACAGGAATAGCGCAAAAGAATTTCTCTAAAGCTTACAAGGCTTTAGGTGACTATGATATTAATAAACTTTATGTAGAAGAAGAATCATTATCAGAACGTGGCTTAACTCAAGACGATTTGATGGATTTAGTTTGGGAAGATGAAGACGACGATTGGGCAGAGAAACCTTCAATTATTATGGTGAATCGTGAGCAGTTATCAGACGTTATGGCGGAGCAAGAAGTTACGCTTAGTTTTTAATAGAGTCTTATTATGATTTTAATAAAAGTCTTATGAAGAGTTAAGAGAAAAAATTCATGTCGATGTTACATATTGTAAACAAATCTCCTTTTGAAAAAACAACATTTGGAAGCTGTTTAAACCACGCTAAAGCAGGGGATTCTATTTTGATGATAGAAGATGCTGCCGTAGGTGCCATTAAAGGATCTTCTTTTTCTGACCAGCTTAGCAGTGCATTAGTTGATAAGAAAGTGTATGTTCTTGGTGGTGACTTAGCTGCACGAGGTATTGATCAAAGCAGAATGATCGATGGCATTGAGTTAGTAGATTATGCAGGCTTTGTTGATCTAACAGTTAATAACGAAACAACACAAAGTTGGCTTTAATCAATCTTGGTTAATTGTCGATTTATTTTTAATAATACGGTTCTACTAAAATAG
>CALFUP010000276.1 GCA_937929875.1 uncultured Cocleimonas sp.
CACCGTGTTCTTTAGGTATGATCATGCCTAAGAATTTATTATCTTTTATAAAGTCCCAGATTTCTTTTGGCAGGTCGAGTAACTCATGGGTGATTTTCCAATCTTCCAGCATGTGGCATAGCTCTTCCACCGGGCCATCTATGAAGGCTTGTTCTTCTGGTGTGAACTTGGTTAAAGGCATGTCCCTTAGCTTGTTCCAGTTTGGTTTACCTGAGAACAATTCAGCATCCCACCAAACATTTCCGCCATCTAGCGCTTCTTGTTCAGTTCGAGAAATCTTCGGTAAATTGGCTTTTAGCAGTTTCATTGCGGGCTTGCTGACTAGATTTTGTCGCAGAGCGGGGATATTTACCAATGCCAAAATAGCTAGAGTCGGTACCCATACAAACCACATCCAACTACTTAAAGTGCCTGAAACTGCACTTATCGTTAACCAAGCTACGAGCATTGCAGTGGCGTACATAAGTGGTAGACGAAGATAACCAACGACCCCGATGATGATGATGAGAAGTAATAGCCAAAGCATGATGCTCTCCTTGTTATGATTTTATTATGATGATTCCAATACTAAGCAAGAAATCAATATAAAAACGAGCGAACGCTCTATTATTGATAGCTAGCATAGCCTATTTGTGGTGTCTTAGTAAATAATTACAGTAATTAGTCTGTTTGAATAGACTATGTCGAGGCAATTTTAATATAGCGTTCCTGAATATAGGGTGTACATATATACTTTATAATTCTGCTCTAATTGATCTCTTTTTCTTCATCCTCCCAGGGTAAGGTTTGATAGTTTGCATTTTCTGCAAAGGTTAAGGTAGGAAATTTGATTATTTTAAAGTAGGGCGAATAGTCAAAATCTGTTGGGGTAAATAATCTAAAATTTCTTTTTCGTAACCTAATACGTTCTTTATGGTTGTTTTCAACTATGGGTAGTATGGGAAAACTCACGCTCTGGAAGCATCGAGCAATCATACTGGAACATACGATAGCTGTTGGTTTGCCAGCATTATGTTGGAATAAAGAAGAGCGCCACTCTCTCGGCAAAATTGCGTATGGAAATAAGAATCTAGCTAAGTCAAGAATCTGCCTAACATCATAGTTTATCCCTAGATGCTCTGTTGCAAAGCAAACCACTTTATTTTGATCTTCATTACTTAATCCATCGGGTCTACAGATTCGTAAATTCTCCTTTTTATAGAGAGATATAGGGTTCACGATTGTTCCATAACCCAATAATGACTCAATGACTAAGGGTTCAGAAGGATCACCATCATAGTGTTTACTAATAATAGCAGCTGTTCTAGGATTTTTTATTTCGTCTAATCTTCCTATATATATGGCGGCATGTGTCCAAGGGGAGAGTGTGATTATCTTAATGACTTCACTAACGCGTGAGCGGCCTTCAAATAAAATCACATCAGCTAGGCGAAGATCGCGCATCATGTGATCGAAGTTATTGATAATGGGGAGTTCTTGGTTGCTTTTAGAGATGCCATTTAGCCATCCCGTGATACTTTCCCATAAGCTATCTCTAGCAACTCTGAACATAATGTGTTTTCCTGATTTGTATTTGTATAAATCCTTAATTGTAAAAGTTATATCTTATTTCACTATATATAATATAACGTTGCAAAAGCTGTTTTAGACCCATTCGCGACTAAACAGTATTTTTTCGTGGCTTTTCTGGAATACGTCTAGCCAATAAGAGCTTCTATTTCGTCCTTCAAGAGTTGAAAGTGTATACTCATAGGCAAAAAAGGCATTTAATTGAAACTACTGCTTGAATAGTAAGGTGTGTTCCCATAAAATGTCGCGTTCTTTGAATTCGCCTGATTTTTATTGTGAAAATTTTGTGATTTCAGTAAAGAATATCAACTATTGAATAATATCTCATTTACCTGAAGATATGTTCATCCGTTATTTAAGTTTAAATAAGCTATCTATCTTGATAGTAACCTTCATTTCTGGAGAATTGAAATGGGAATTACAGCTAGTACAAAACCTGCTGAAGTAAAACGTGATTGGTTTGTAGTCGATGCAGAGGGAAAAACCCTTGGTCGTCTTTCAAGCGAAGTAGCGCATCGTCTACGTGGTAAGCATAAGCCAACATACACACCGCATGTTGATACAGGCGATTACATCGTTATTGTTAACGCTGAGAAAATTCGCGTAACAGGCAACAAAGCAAAAGACAAAATGTATTACAGACACACTGGATACGTTGGTAACTTAAAATCAATGTCATTTGAAAAAATGATTGATCACGCTCCAGAGCGTGTTATCGAGCTTGCTGTTAAAGGCATGTTACCAAAAGGTCCTTTAGGACGTGATATGTTCAGAAAATTAAAAGTCTACGCAGGTCCAGAGCATAACCACCACGCTCAGCAACCACTAGCATTGGAGATTTAAACAATGGCTACTACACAGTATTACGGCACAGGTCGTCGCAAATCATCAACTGCACGTGTTTTTCTTAGCAAAGGCACAGGTAAGATTGTAATAAACAAATTACCGCTTGAAGAATACTTCGGACGTGAGACAGCTCACATGATTCTTAAGCAACCATTAGTTGCGACTGAGAACGCTGAAGAATTCGATATGATGGTAACCGTTAAAGGTGGTGGCGACAGCGGTCAAGCTGGCGCGATTCGATTAGGTATTTCTCGTGCATTACTTAAGTATGATGAGAGCCTTCGCGGTACTCTAAAGAAAGCTGGCTTCTTAACACGTGATGCAAGAAAAGTTGAACGTAAGAAGGTGGGTCTTCGTAAGGCACGTAGAGCGACACAGTTCTCGAAACGTTAATCGTTTTAAGTACATCAGTTCTAAAGAAAGCCATTGCTATTTGCGATGGCTTTTTTTTGACTGAAAAAAGTACAATGGCAACTATAAAAGCGAATAAATAGATAATAGATTCAGTGCTAATACTTAAAAACTAGACTCACAAGCTATGCAGAAAAATAATTCTCGGGAGATAGAAACTAATCAACAAGGGGTTCATGAGAATCTAGAAACGATCGTGCGTAAACATTTTGAAACCGTATATAAAAAGCCCATTGCAGAACATACTCGCACCGCTTTTGATAAAATTAAGAATACGATTGAATTGGAACTCAAAAAGGACACCCCCCTACTTTTTGATTCTTTTTGTGGAACAGGAACGAGTACCGGCATTATCGCTAGAAATAATCCCGAAGCTCTAGTGATTGGTATTGATCGATCAATAACGCGTCTGTCTAAAACTTACAACGAAGAATTACCTGAGAATGCACTTTTGGTTCAAGCAGAGTGTGCAGATTTTTGGTTTTTAGCAGAACAGAGCGGGTGGCAGCTGGCTAAACACAGTATTTATTATCCAAATCCATACCCAAAATCTAAGCACATAAAACGTCGTTGGCATGCGCATCCAGCTTATCCATTGTTATTCTCATTAGGTGGTGAAGTTGAATTACGCACTAATTGGAAAATTTATGCTGATGAGTTTTATCAAGCTTTCATCTATGCCTTGGAGTACCACGACAAGATAGAGTTGAAATGTAATGGTGTGGAAGTGTTGTCTTTTGATACAAACAACAATGTGGCTAAGATTTCAGAGTTTATGACCTTGTTTGAAAAGAAGTATTTTCTTAATGGTCAGAAACTTTATAGCTGTAAGTGGTCTAAATCGAAGTAACTAAGCTTAAGTACTAAGCTAAGTAACTACTCAATTTTTTATGCTAAGAGATACATTGGAAGAAAAAAGAGCGTTTGCTCTAAAAAATACGATGGTCTATACTGATTTCACACTAAACACATGGAGTACGATATGCGCGTTATGACAACCACTTTTTTTACTGCTTTATTATTATTTTCAGCGTTTTCTGCCCATGCCTTAGATGGAATGCCTGCGACATTCAAAGCAGGTAATTCAAATTTAGTGTTGAACGGAGCAGGTCAAAGAACAAAATTTGTCATCACTGTTTACAATGCAGGTTTGTACATAAAGAATAAAACACAGGATCCAAAGAAAATAATCGATGCCAATGAAGCGATGGCAATGCGTTTGAAAATCAAATCGGGCTTTGCTACCGCAGAAAAAATTGAAAAAGCATTAATGGATGGTTTTATTAATTCAACGGGCGGAAATACGGCTCCTATTAAAGCTCAGATTGACCAATTAATTAATGCCGCTTTTAAATCCACAATCAATAAAAATGATATTTTTGACCTAGTCTATATGCCAAATGTAGGAACACTGGTGTTAAAAAATTCTAAGACGATGACAAGAATTCAAGGTCTACCGTTTAAGCAGGCGCTGTTTGGTATTTGGTTGTCAGCAAAACCTGCACAAAATAGTTTGAAAGCTGAATTATTGGGAAAATAGTTTTAAATTAAATGTTTAACAAGCTATCGAAGCTAAATAAAATCAGTATGATTTATTTAAGTGATTGATAAATAATTTTAAATATCATTAAAAAGTACGGGGGTGTCATATTTAGACGTAATTATCTATCTATGACACCCCCGTACTTTTTTGATAACCAAATAAAGGGTCGGTTGTTCAGATCTCTTAAGCTAATAAGTTCTTTAACACCTCATAATAGATCTGTTCTAAGGTGTCTAGTTCGTCCTCGCCTACACACTCATTAATCTGATGGATCGTTGCATTGGTTGGCCCAAGCTCTAATACTTGTGCGCCAGAAGGGGCAATAAAGCGCCCATCTGAAGTGCCACCACTAGTTGAAAGCTCAGTATCAATACCGCTGACTTGTTTGATTGCAGAAACGGCTGCATCTACTAAGTCTCCTTCGGCAGTCAAGAATGGCATTCCAGATAGTATCCATTTTATTTCATAATTAAGCTTATGCTTATCGAGTAATGCTTCGACACGTTGTTTTAATTCTTCAGGGGTAATTTCTGTAGAAAATCTAAAGTTGAATATCATCTTTAGCGTTCCGGGAATAACATTCGTCACTCCA
>CALFUP010000277.1 GCA_937929875.1 uncultured Cocleimonas sp.
AATCCACTCTAAAGGATCAGTAACCGTTTCTTTAGAGACGACTTCGCCGTTAACTTTCGTTTCAATATCCAAACCAGTCACGGTAATAACGGTGCTCGAAGGCAAACCAATAATTGAAAACTGACCCCATTTTTCACCACCATGCACCGATTCAAATAAATAAGAATAGGGCGCGTTAGCGAGTTTAAGGTAAGTAGAAAGAGGCGTATCGAGATCAGCTAGGATTTCTCTAACAAGTGGGACTTTTGTATAAGACCGCTCAGGGCTGTCGTTGAAGCCTTGAGAGAAGTAAGCGTCGAATTGAGATTTTTTCATGGGTGAGCCTGTTTAAATTTGGTGCCGATGGGTCTAGGTAAATAGTTTGCACTAAGGTGCGACTGCCTTTTTTTCAAAAGACACTAAATCCAAAGCCAGCTCCAATTTTTAAAAAGGTTGTTCATGCGGGGTATTTTATGGGGTTTGGGGGGAATGGGCAAGTTTAGAATTTTGTTAGTTATGAACGCTGGTGAATGTGTACTGGAAACTATCAAAAAGTGGGGGTGTCTTTTAAATAGTTATAAGACGATTTCAAGGAATGACGGATCAGGATCAAGGTTGTTTGAGCGTATTCTTTTCAAAAGAAGGTGCGAGTTCCCTTGTGTCCCTGTTAAGACCTTCGTTAAATCCAAAAATGGCAACGGTTTGAGGAAAGCGGCAATTCTAAGCATAAAAAAGCAATCTAAAAATAGACTCCGTAGATTCCCAGCCGAAGCATAATGATGACAACATTGAAACTTAGTAGCTTCTCTCTATTTTCCACAATTCAAGGTTTACTATTTGAGTTATAATTAAGTTACTGATTTTAACTTGAAAGAAATTTAGATGACTCCTGAGAATATTGTCGTAGCTGTTGAAGAGATAAGAGATAAATATTCGGGAAATCTAATGGCCCGTCATTTTGATAAAGGTTATTTCAATAGCCTTGATAGCCAGTTACAACAGCAGCTTACGAAGATCATCCTTACGGGAATTAAGAATCCTGACAGTCAAATGGGTTGTTATGCAATGAACCCGCAAGATTATGATTTATTTTCTCCCATGTTAGATCCTATGATTCGTGATTTTCATGCGATTTCTCCTAGTGCCGAACTTTTCCAACAACATGATTGGAATACGAACATTGAAAGCTGCGACCTTGTTGAGATTGATCCTTGTTTGAAAGATGTTTCGATGCGTGTGAGGGTTGCGCGTAATGTCAGTACCTTCCCGTTACCTGGCGCGATGACAAAGGAGCAACACATTGCCTTCGAAGATATGGCAGCACAAGCATTCACTACACTTAGTCAAAATCCCGATTTCGGCGGGAGCTATCTTTCTATGACCTCAGGGTCTGCTAATGAAATAAGCAAATCAGAATACGATAGTCGTGTCGCTGCACATCAGATGTTTAAGGATATGAGCGCTGATCCTTATTTAAATGCGGCCGGCATTAGCTCAGACTGGCCCCATGGACGTGGCATATATATGTCACGTGATGAGGACTTTTTGGTATGGGTTGGTGAAGAAGATCATTTACGTATTATGGCGATGAAGAATGACGGTAATTTAAATGATTTATTCAAACGCTTAAGTGAAGGTCTTGAAGCTTTAGAAAAGTTATTACCATCCTTTGCTACATCAAAAAGCTATGGCAATGTAAGCTGTTGCCCGACTAATCTAGGCACAGGTATGCGTGCGAGCTTGCATGTAAAACTGCCCATGCTGACTTCCAATGGTCATGATGTTGGTACACTAAAACGAGAGGCTAAAGCTTTTGGGCTTGCTGTACGTGGTGCAGGCGGGGAGCATTCAGATGCGGGTGAAGGTGGTTTGGTTGATATCTCTCCTATTGCTCGTCTTGGGGTGACTGAAATGGATATTATGCGTTGTCTTTATCAGGGTGTGGCCAAGCTGTGGGAAATGGAAACGGCTAAAGCATAATTAAAGAGGCGGCTTTAAGTCATTCAGAGCTGGGCAGTGTGATAAAACGAAGGTTTAGTTTGGCGCTGACTTTAGGAAGCCCAACAATTATCAAAGGATTGAAGATGCGTTGGGCTTCGAGCCTCAGCACCAAGCTACGGTAGGGGTTTATCGTATTTAGAAAAGTGGCTAAAAGGTAGGGGGTGTCTTTGAGCTTCCCCACCTTGTTATAATCAAGGGTGTTCTAAACACATTCGACTCACCAAGTTGACGATTTCTATGACTGACTTTTCAGACAGCTTTTCTATTCTCTATCAAGATGATCACATCGTTGCTATTCATAAGCCTGCTGGGCTGTTGGTTCATCGATCTTGGATGGCGAGTCAAGATTCACAATTTGCGGTCCAGATGACTAGAGATGCCATTGGCCAAAAGGTATTTCCAGTACATCGTTTAGATAAACCGACTTCAGGCGTATTGATCTTTGCGCTTTCATCGGAGGTGGCTCGATTACTTCAGGAGCAATTTCAAAATACTGATCCTAATAATAAGCGCATTGAAAAAGAATACCTCGCTCTGGTAAGAGGCTGGCCGAAGCAGGGAATATGTCGTGGAAAAAATCAGGAACAGTGGGTATGCGAAAACCCCCTCAAATATCATGTTGATAAATTCTCAGAACCCGATACTGAAGAAGGCAAAATGCAAGATGCTGAAACTCATTTTCAATGCTTAAAAACTGCGACCATCGATCAACCCGTGGGGCGTTATGATTCAGCCCGATATTCCTTAGTCAAAGCGATACCTAAAACGGGCAGGAAGCATCAAATACGTCGCCATTTAAATCATTGTAACCATCCAATAGTGGGTGATGTAAATCATGGTGATCGTAATCACAACCATTTTTTTACAGAGTTTTTTGGGCAGACTCGCTTATACCTTGCCGCGACACGATTGTTGCTTACTCATCCTATAAGCCAAGAGCCATTAGTGATTGAGACGCCTTTAGAAGCATCCTTTCAGAAAGTTGTTGATCAAATAGATTGGGAATAAATGCCTTTTTAGTTCCTAAAGATGCAAAAAAGTGGGGGGGTGTCACTTTTAAAGCTAATAGTGCATTTAAAGAGTGTTTAACTTGAACTTTGTATAATCAATTATTGTAAGCAGATTTCGCTGAAGGCCAGTATTCAACTATTCCAATAATGACTGCACCTGCTGTATAAGCCAGCATATCTGCCCATGAAAACGAGGTGCCGATGACAATTTTAGCGAGTTTATAATCTTCTAAGCTAAGCAATTCAACCAGTTTGAAATATTGCATTGTCTCAACAGTATATGAGAATAATAAAACGGCAATAATCGTTGGATAAATCGGCGAATTTAGGAATGATCGGATAAAACTATAAATTACAATAACCACGAATACATCACCAAGATAGGGACGAATAAAGGAGTCTCTGACATACAGAGCAATCAGCACTTCGATGATGAAAAAACTGATGAATATAATGAAATAGGGTGGGCTAAATCTCACCGATTAACCTATATTTCTGAAAGCGTGCATACGATTCTTAATCTGCAACTTCTGGTAGAAAAGAAATATCCATGTGGTATTTCTTTGGGTTTTTTCTGTCGATTAAGACTGTAATTTCGTCATCGATAATATGATCTGTTGGATCAAACCAAATATTGTCACTTTTAAAAATATGCAGTTTTGATGTCATTGGATTTTTCCACTGAGCATATATTTGAAAAGGATTTCTTTTGTTGAGGGTATAGGATCCGTTTTTTTCTACACTTTGAAATTTAGCTTTTACAGGCGAGCCTATTAGCTTTAAGCGTTCGATATTCTTACTTTTTTGCCTAGTGGCTATTAATAAAGAAACGCCTATTGTAGAGAAAACAGCCCCTAATATGCCTAATATGGTGACACCCCCCCACAAGGAAAAGAAGCCATTAATCTTAGCTTTTTCTGGGGTGGCTTCATCGTAGTAAACTTCTACTATTTCACCCTTGGAATAACTTGGAGGATTACTTCCCGCAGACGAGGTAAACTCAATAATCTTACCCGCTGGCGTTTTAAATTCGACAACAGGCCGGTAAGTGGTTGAATCGTCTGACTTTGAACTAATAAGTTTTATCACCGTGCCGGTTGTTGTAAGTGAACTCTTCAAAAAATTATGGGTGTTTGAGAATAAGAAAAAAGCACCGATTAACATTCCGATACCTAATAAGGTAAAAGTATATTTTACAAATGAGAACATCGTTATTTTATCTCTGACTAATTGTTAGATTGTGAATGAGTGATTTCGTTTTTTAAATGGCTTAAATAGTCACTATTATTATGAATATACACAACAAATTAACAATCAGGAAACTCTCAAAAAGTGGGGTGCCTGCTTAGGCTCTCTAAGAGACCAGTAGGTAGTAGTCAAATTTCCGTAGGAAACGACAGGGAGAGTTGAAGCATCGATCTGTATGATAGCCCTACAACTATCATTTTGGTTCCTAGGAAACTTAAAGAGATAAAAAGTAGGGGGGTGTCATTGACTAACTCGAAATCAATTACTAACTATCAAGAATATTTTCGGCACCAGCTCACATCGTTGTAGTCAGCACCATTTTCTTCCGTGTCAAAATAGACCGATTTTTCAATGTGTTTGATATGGATGCTTTCACGTTTAAGATGAGATTCTGTTAATTGAAAGACTCTGTGAAAAAGCGTTTTGTTTTTAGCTATTTCTAACTGTTGATTAGTCTTAAAGACGAATATAAGTTTCAGGCTTTGCGGGTAGTTTGAATAATCCACAAAATGCGTTAGCCAAATAAAGCCGTTTGATTCTTCCTTCAAGGTTTCACAAATCGTATTCAGCGCTTTTACAATGGAGTGTTCGATTTTCTTATCATTTTTTTTCATGTTCTATTTATAATTGGCAAAGGTGTTAGATATTAATTGCGCACATCTTTAATATACATAGCTTTGCCGCCTTTTCTCATTTCGATATCAAATAATTCACTGGTTTTTATTAAGTCGCTGAGTTTTTTAAAGCCATAGTTAATCGATGAAAAAGAGCTGTTATTTGATATGTAATGCGCCACTCTACTCATATCTGCCCAGTCATCATCGTCTGATGTTTGTTCAACGGCTGTTCGTAGTAATTTCACTAAGCCGTTATCTTTTCTTAGTTCTGCTTTACTTGTTTTTGTTTGTTTTTTGGGCTTTGTTACTTTTTCTTTGGCTTCTTCTGGCTCTTCAGTGACTAGATTTTCTGTAAATATAAACGGTGAGCAGGCATCAACAAAGGGCTTCGGGGTTTTCTTTTCGCCGAATCCATAAACGGGCATACCACTTTCAAGAATTCTAAGAACGAGGGGCGTGAAGTCGCTATCGCTGGTCATTAATGCAAAGGCATCGACACTTTTGCTATAAAGTAAATCCATTGCGTCGATGATCATTGCCGCATCGGTGGCATTTTTGCCTTTAGTGTAGGCAAATTGTTGCATGGGTCGAATGGCGTTCGGGTGTAAGCGTTTAATCCATCCCGACATGGATGGACTGTTCCAATCACCATGTGCATGACGTACATTGACCGTTCCAAATTTCGCTAATTCAGCTAATACGCCTTCAATAGAATTGTGGCTGACGTTATCGCAATCAATGAGTAGTGCTATTCTTTTATTTTCTGGCACAGGCTTTTCCTTATTAATAGTGTTTGTTATGTGTTATTCGATGCTTTATCGATTTTAGTGCCTTTGTAGATCTTTTTTGTTTAATGGGTTTTATTGGTTCTGTAGTTTTCTAAGTTCTTCAGATAATTCTTTGATTTCTTTTTCAAGCGTTTTCACACTCATCTGTGCGAAGTGCGTATTTTTGAACTGTTTGGTACGCCCAGAGTTTCCAAACTGTTTGGAGTTTCCTGAGTTCCAAGTTTGAGATGATCGTCTTGATTTTGATAGCTCGGATTTTTTGGCGTTGATTGTTTCTAATAATAATTTTTTGTTGGTCATTTTTGCAATATCCAGTGTTTGTAATTTTAAATAATATTTGATTAGGGCTTATTTACTAGCGAGTTAACAACTAGGCCGTTACCTAAGCATTAGTGATATGTATATGAGGGGATAACTTGGTCAATTATTTAAAGCTTAATTTTGCAATTGGTATGGATTTTTAGCGAGTAAATGCCAAGTAGAAACTGTGTTGTAATATCCTAACTGAAACGTGTTCTGAACAGAGTTAGAAAAAAGCTAAAGTCTACGCATTGAAGGCTCTAGCAGTTTTTTAACTTAGAGTGCTTAAATTATTAGTATCTATGATCATTAATATTAAGAAGGCTCATCGATTACTAATGAATTCTTAAAATAGTTAACTCTAGTTATTAATATTAAAGATCAAGATTTCGTTTTAATACTTTGCCAGAGGTGATAACACGTCTGATACGGTAGAGTTCTGGATGTTTATTGCTATCGTCATGGCGCAGAGGTTCTTCGGTGGTCGCACTGACAAACCAAGAGGTTTCAGGGCGTGGATCACCTAACAGCTTTTTTACGGCATGCGTGGTAACACCTAAGGCTTCAGCTGCTGCATTGTAGGTACAGCGCGTTTTTACTTCGTTTATGTAGTCTATTACTACAGTTATTTTTTCAGGCACTACTAGGTGCTCCTTTATAAGTTTAATGACTTATTAATGGCAGATTCCTAAGTAGAACCCGAATTAAATAAATAAAAAAAGAACATAATAACATGAATTTACGGCTTCTTTTTTACACTAAGTAAAATATAAAAAAATATATATGTCCTAAATACCTTTAGAACAGACCATACGTATACTCAAAAACAATAAAACGGTAGACTGCGCATCCTAATTCTTAACCCACTCGGACTCTCCTTTGATTTCCACAGCAAACATTACAATGCAATATGGCTCAGAGCCCTTATTTGAAAACATTTCTGCTAAATTTGATAACGGTAACCGCTACGGTTTAATTGGCGCGAACGGTTGTGGCAAATCGACCTTAATGAAAATCATGAGTGGTGTGGAAGAGCCAACTTCAGGCAATGTGTCGCTTACGCCGGGTGATAAGCTTGGTGTTCTTAGTCAGGATCAGTTCGCGTTTGAACAATACAGCGTTATTGATGCCGTGATTATGGGTGACAGAGAACTGTGGGAAATCAAACAAGAGCGTGAACGTATCTATAGTTTGCCTGAGATGTCAGATTCCGATGGTATGAAAGTGGGCAACCTGGAATCTGAATTTGCGGAAATGGATGGTTACACCGCCGAAAGTCGGGCGGGGGATATTCTCCTCAATGCCGGTATCGAAGAAGAGCTACATTTTGGTTTAATGAGTGAAGTGGCGCCAGGTCGTAAGCTGAGGGTGTTATTGGCACAGGCCCTGTTTGCGAATCCTGATGTGTTATTGCTGGATGAGCCGACCAACAACTTAGATATCGAAACGATTAACTGGTTGAGTATCGAGCTTAACAAGCGGTCTTGCACCATGGTGATTGTCTCGCATGATAGACACTTCCTAAACTCTGTTTGCACGCACATGGCAGATATGGATTATGGCGAGCTACGAATCTATCCAGGTAATTACGAATATTTTCTTGCGCAATCAAGTTTATTGCGTGAGCAATTACTCGCGGGTAATAGCAGAAAGGCCGCTGAAATCGAAGAGTTGCAAGACTTCGTCAATCGTTTTGGCGCTAATGCCTCTAAAGCAAAGCAGGCGAGTTCTCGAGCGAAAAAACTGGATAAAATTAAATTAGACGATGTAAAAGCATCGAGCAGAATGACGCCGTTATTGCGATTTGAACAACATAAAAAATTGCACCGCAATACCTTGGTGATTGAAGAGTTATCACATGGTTTCAGTGGAGAAACGCTGTTTACCAGTGATGACATAATCCTCGAAGCGGGTTCACGTGTTGCGGTATTAGGTGATAACGGTACAGGAAAAACGACTTTTCTTAAATGCTTGATGGGTCAATTTACGCCAAATGGCGGAACCTATAAATGGTCC
>CALFUP010000278.1 GCA_937929875.1 uncultured Cocleimonas sp.
GTAAAAGCTTTAGCAGATTTAGCTAAAGAGCCAGTGCCAGATGAGGTTTTAAAAGCTTACGGTAAAACAGCGATGGAGTTTGGACGAGAATATATTATTCCAACGCCATTAGATCCTCGCTTACAAGAAAGATTACCAGCGGCGATTTCGCAAGCTGCAATTGATTCGGGTGTAGCTAGAATCAAGTCATAATCTAACGTTGTACAACATTTAATAAAAAGGGTGCTAATGGCACCCTTTTTATTTGTCATAGTTTTACACGTTGTTTTATTTCTATCTCACTCATCCTTACTATCTTATTTATCGTCTTCAGTTTTTAAAGATTCTTCAGCTTCTAAAGCAACAGCCTCTAGCGCAATGGGAGAAACTCTAGCCCCCATAAGTTGGTAATCGACCTGTTCTTCGCTGGGTACTGCTTTCCTTTGGAAAATGTAATACAAAACTACCAAACCTAAAAGTGCGTGTATTCCACACAAGTACACCAAAAACATCGAATTGCCAAAAGCATGCGTTAAATAACCAACAGTGATTGGTCCTGCGGCTGAGCCAATGCCAGAAAACAAGACCATTGTACTGCTCGCACTAGTCATTTGTTCTGGCTTTAAACGATCATTACTGTGCGCAATACTTAAAGAATAAATAGGCAATGCAGTAGCCCCATACAAGCCAAATATCCAGATAAATAAATTAGATTGAGGGTTCAAGTTATAAAGTACTGAAATTAAAACCACAGAAAGAACGCTTAAAACGACGATCACTAAGCGTCGATCAAAGTGATCCGAGATCCATCCTACAGGCCATTGTGATATAGCACCCATGGCAATAAAAACACTCATGAAGAATGCTGTTTGGGAAACACTCATACCCGAATTGGAAGCATAAACAGCGCCCATACCAAATACAACGCCTAACATGATAGAGGTTAATGTTAGGCTTACTACGCCAGCAGATGATGCTTTGAACAACTCTTTTACACTCATGTTCTCACTTTCTTCAACCGCTGGGGCTGTAACACGAGTTATTAATAGAGGTATTAATGCGACCGATAATAAAATTGAAGCAAGTAAAAACAAGGTGAAAGTTCTAGGATCTGCTACTTGAATCAATAACTGACCTCCTGCTAAGGCGGCATAGTTCACAATCATATAAATTGATAATATTCTACCGCGCGTGTCATTGTCGGAACGTGCATTCAGCCAGCTCTCTACAACAACATAGATACCCGCAAAACAAAATCCAGTTAAGAGTCGAATAAAAACCCAAGCAATAGGATCGATCAATAGAATTTGAACTAGGACTGCAGTTGAAGCTAAAGAGGCCAATGCAGCGAAAACTCGGATATGTCCCACTTGCTTAATCAGCTTGCTCGTCATTAATGAGCCAGCCAAAAAACCTAGATAATAAGCGGTCATGATCCAACCTGTAGTGCTGGAACTGAATCCTTCGAAGTTTGCTCGCCAACTGATCAGGGTGCCTTGTAGACCATTACCGAGCATTAGAAATGCGAAACCAAGAAACAAAGGCCATGTGGTTTGTAATATGTTTTTTATCATTAGGTATTGCCAGATTTTAGTCGATGCTAGATTTAAAGGGTTCTTACGAGTAGCTGAAAATAGACTTCTTGGATATATGTCGCGTATGATAATTTAAAACTAAGTTTTTACTTAGAATTCTTTGCATCGAAATAAACAAAAGTCGCATTTAAAAAGGTATCCGCGATATGATCTATTTCTTAAGAAAGGAATATGCCTCCCAAAAACACGTAGAAAAGTAGGGGGGTGTCATTTTAAAGACAGTATTGAGTAGAATCTCATAAATAAATTCGTTTAACTTCGGTAGGCCAATGATAAAAATCCCATTTCGAAATACATACGCAAGATTGCCTGAAGACTTCTATAGTCAAACTAATCCAACGCCTGTAAAAGCCCCCAGCTTGTTTAAATTCAATCAAGCTTTGGCTGAAGAGTTAGGTTTTGATTCGATTGATGAAGATGGCGAGGCCGCTGAATACTTTTCAGGAAATAAAATTTTAGAAGGTTCGGAGCCAATCGCAATGGCGTACTCTGGACATCAATTTGGTAGTTTCTCACCTCAATTGGGTGATGGTCGTGCGATTCTTCTAGGTGAGGTCAAAACTGTAGGAGAGAATGGCGTGCGTTACGATATTCAACTCAAAGGATCAGGACGAACTCCATGGTCGCGTGGCGGTGATGGTCGTTCGGCATTAGGTCCGGTGATCCGTGAATATCTACTTAGCGAAGCCATGCATAAACTAGGTGTGCCGACCACGCGTGCATTAGCGGCCGTAACAACAGGCGAGCAAGTCGCCAGACAAACGCTAACGCCAGGCGGAATATTAACGCGAGTATCAAAAGGCTTCGTGCGTGTCGGTACATTTCAATACTTTGCTAGCCAAGGTCGAGTTGATGACTTGAAAAAGCTCGCCGCTTATGTCATTGGTAGACATTACCCTGAGGCGAAAAGCTCACAGTCTAAAGACGTAAAAAACCCTCATCTGGCATTACTCAAAGCAGTAGTCAATGCGCAAGCGCAACTAATCGCTAAATGGATGTCTTTAGGCTTTATTCATGGTGTGATGAATACGGATAATGCCTCGATAGCGGGAGAAACCATTGACTATGGGCCTTGTGCCTTTATGGATGAGTTTTCGCATAATCGTGTATATAGCTCTATAGATCGAGAGAGTCGTTATGCTTATCAAAATCAGCCTCAAATCGGGCAATGGAATTTAGTGCGTTTTGCTGAAACTTTGTTACCCCTTTTCGCTGAATATGTGACTCCAGAACAAGGCAAGCCAGAGGAAGTGGTGGTGTTAATGGCACAAGAAGCCTTGAACGAATATGAAGGGCTTTATAAGCACTACTGGCTAAATGAGATGCGACAAAAGTTAGGCTTAGCGCCGACTGAGTCTGCGCTAAGCCCCGAGCAGATTTTTGAGAAGAGCCTCAAGGGTGAGATTAAAGAGAGTGATTCGGCGAAAAAGCCCGAAAATATCGTTGAACAAGGAAAAACTCATCAGAAAAATGCAGATGATCACGCTTTAATTTCACGCTTGCTGGATATTATGCAAGCTGGGAAAGCCGATTTCACACTCACTTTTTATCATCTGTCTCAAGATATAGGTGATTTAACTAAAGTTAGTGAGCTATTTGAAAATCCAGAAGACTTTGATGTGTGGGCGAAAAAATGGAAATTGCGTTTGAGAAAAGAGGCGTCTACAGCTGAAGAACAACAGGACTTAATGCAGAGAGTAAATCCTGCGTATATTCCACGTAATCACCAGGTCGAAGCAGCGATAAGAGCAGCAGAAGATCACAACGATTTTACGAAATTTGATGAGTTGCATAAAGTCCTGCAATCTCCGTTTGAGTTGCAAGAGGGTATGGACGACTATTTATTACCACCGAAACCAGAAGAAGTGGTACAGCAGACTTTTTGCGGCACCTAAATTAGATGAGATCTCAGCATAACTCGTGAACAGATAAAAAAGGCTATAAGTTTTCCATCTTTCATCCAAAATAACGCGCAATAGCCAGCTATTACACTTATATTTTGAATAAAATATGAAAAATTTTATCTCTTTTTTCTCATGCCGAGAGTTATGCTAGAGGCCTCTAGATAAAAGAACGTATAAACACTTTTGAGGAATGATTATGTTGAATTGGGAAGAAGTTTTAAGTTTGGCAAAAAATGGCAATGCCAAGCCAGACAAGCGTGTTGAGAAAACAGAAGAAGA
>CALFUP010000279.1 GCA_937929875.1 uncultured Cocleimonas sp.
TAAGCAGGCGGCGGTATTATAGACATGGATATTTTAATTGCAGCAATACTGACGATTATCACCGCCGCTACTCCATTATTGTTCGCGGCTTTAGGTGAACTTGTCACCGAAAAATCAGGTGTGTTGAATCTTGGTGTCGAAGGCATGATGATTATGGGCGCCATCATTGGTTTCGTTACAGTGCATCATACGGGCAGTGCTAGCGTAGCTATAATTGCGAGTATGGTAGCTGGTGCTTTCATGGCTTCTATTTTCGGTATTTTAGTTTTAAAGTTTCACGCAAGACAAGTACCTACTGGATTAGCATTAACCATCTTCGGACTTGGCTTGAGTGCGTTAATTGGGCAAAGCATGATTGGCGTGGCTTATACGGGAATACCTAAGCTTGCTATTCCAGGGCTTGCCTCAATCCCAGTGGTTGGTAATATTCTATTTAACCAAGATGGCTTAGTTTATTTTTCAATCATCATGGTCTTTTTTGTGTATTGGTTTATGAATAAGAGCCGTGCTGGATTAATTCTTAGAGCCGTAGGTGACTCACACGATGCCGCACACGCGATGGGTTACTCAGTGGTAAAAATACGCTTCATGGCAATACTTTTTGGTGGCGCGATGGCTGGTGTTGGTGGTGCTTATCTATCACTCGCGTATTCGCCATTATGGGTTGAAGGCATGACGGCAGGTAGAGGTTGGATAGCACTCGCATTGGTAGTATTTGCCAGCTGGAAAGTAGGTCGTGTTTTATTGGGCGCTTACCTATTCGGAGGCATCACAATCTTGCAATTACACGCTCAAGCACTAGGCATTGGAATTCCAGCTCAAGTCATGTCGATGCTTCCATATTTAGCTACGATCCTTGTTCTTGTGTTTATCTCCAGGGACAAAACCAAAATTAAATTGAATGCTCCCGCAAGTTTGGGCAAGCCTTTTCATGAAAGTCGCTGAAACTCTGCTAATATTCACAGTAGATTTACGTTAGATAATTAACAAACCCCTTGGAGGAAAAAATGATAAAGAAAATACTAACTACTGTAGCTATAGCTGCATGCTTAACAACCGCTGGCATTGCCAATGCTGAAACCAAAGTTGGTTTCGTTTATGTTGGCCCGATTGGTGATCACGGCTGGTCTTACCAACACAACCAAGGGCGTCTCGCTTTAGAAAAAGAGCTGGGTGTAAAAACTAGTTATGTTGAAAGCGTTCCTGAAGGAGCTGATGCAGAACGTGTGATTCGTCAACTAGCCGCCGACGGTAATGATGTAATTTTCACTACATCATTTGGCTACATGAATCCATCGTTGAAAGTATCAAAAAAATTCCCAAAACTTAAATTTGAGCATGCTACAGGTTACAAACGTTCAAAAAATCTAGCTACTTATACGGCTCGCTATTACGAAGGACGAGCGATTTTAGGTACGATAGCGGGTAAGATGACCAAAACAAACACTATCGGTTACATCGCATCTTTCCCAATTCCAGAAGTTATTCGCGGCATAAATTCAGTGGCATTAGCAGCTCGTAAAGTTAATCCCGATGTAAAAGTGAAAGTCGTTTGGGTAAACACTTGGTTTGATCCGGGTAAAGAAGGCGACGCAGCAAAAGCATTGATCGATCAAGGTGCTGACATGATTATGCAACATACAGATTCGCCAGCACCTCTACAGGTCGCTGAAAAACGTGGCGTTTTCGGTTTCGGACAAGCCTCTAATATGAAAGCATTTGCACCTAAAGCGCAGCTTACGGCAATCGTGAATAATTGGGGCGACTATTACATTAAACGTGTAAAAGCAGCTAAGGATGGCTCTTGGGAATCTACTGATACTTGGGATGGCTTGAAAGAAGGTATGGTTACTATGGCACCTTATGGCGATGCTGTACCGCAAGACGTTCGTGATGCAGCTGATGCAGTTAAAGCTTCAATTATTGATGGTAGTTTCCATCCTTTCCAAGGCCCTATCAAGGACCAAGCGGGTGAGGTTAAAGTTAAAGAAGGCGAGACTATTGCTGACGGTGATTTGGCTAAAATGGGTTGGTATGTGGAAGGGGTAGACGGAACAATCCCAAAATAATTAATTAGAGCATTCATCTTTTCGCCCAACTCGGCGTTGCTTACGTACTCAAATGATCACGTACACTTGTACGCTCACATTTTCCGTGCGAAAGCGCCTTGATTTGATCGAAAATCTAAACGCTCTAAATAATTATTCTATATGATTAAGAGCAGTCGTAATTGGCTGCTCTTTTTTTACTTAAATTTTGAATATAAAACCTATGAAATCATTTATCGCAGGCTTGCCTAAAGCTGAACTCCATTTACATATTGAAGGAACGTTTGAGCCTGAGTTAATGTTTGAATTAGCTGAGCGCAATGATATTGATTTGCCTTATGATTCAGTGGAGGAGCTTCGAAAAGCTTATGATTTTAGTCAGCTTCAAGACTTTCTAGATATTTATTATCAGAGCATGAACGTCTTACGCACAGAACAAGATTTTTATGATTTAACCTGGGCATATTTAGAAAAAGTAAATGCTCAGAATGTACGACACGTTGAAATATTCTTTGACCCTCAAGGACATCTAGAACGTGGAATTTCTTTTGAAACAGCTATCAATGGTATTCACTCTGCACTAAGCACAGGACTAAAAGAGTTTGATATTAGTTTCGGTATTATCATGTGTTTTCTTCGTCACTTAGATGAAGCTGATGCCTTTAAAACGCTTGATTTGGCAATGCCGCACCAAAATAAAATAATGGGTGTTGGACTTGATTCATCTGAAATGGGACATCCACCCTCAAAGTTTGAAGGTGTATTCGCTAAAGCACGCGAAGCTGGTTTTCACATAGTAGCGCACGCAGGGGAAGAAGGCCCACCAGAATACATATACGAAGCACTTGATCTATTGAAAGTAGAGCGTATTGATCACGGCAATACATCAATGCAAGATCCTGCATTACTCAAAAGATTAGCTACCGAACAAATGCCTTTAACCGTTTGCCCATTATCAAATACAAAATTATGCGTAGTCGATGATATGAAAAATCATCCGTTACCTGAAATGCTAAAAGCAGGTTTGAAAGTCACAATCAATTCAGATGATCCAGCTTACTTTGGGGGTTACCTCAATGAAAATTATGAAGCGATTAGCCCGATTATTAATGATGACAAAAACACCCTAGCATTACTTGCCAAGAATAGTTTTGACTCAGCATTTATCTCAGCATCAGAGAAATCTCGTTTAATAGTTGAAGTTGATCAATATTTAAATAATAAGCACTAAAGACTGCTAAAAAAGTAGGGGGGTGTCATTCAGAGGCTCCTTAACATTGTATTGAAATGACACCCCCCCACTTTTTTGTAGATGTTTTTTAATACCATTTATCAGGCATCGCTGATTTCTTCCTTTCCATAAACGCTAATAACGCTTCATCGACGGCAATATCAATTTCTGGGGCTTGATATGCTTCTAGCATCGATTTCCATCGTTTATTGGCCCTTTGTTCTAAAGTTAACGCCCCGTCTTCTGTCCATTGCTCGAATGAGCCCGCATCTCCTAGAGTAGATTGATAGTTAGCCTTTTTGAAATTTTTCATGGTGTGATCTGTAGCTAAGAAGTTGCCACCGGGCTCTGTCTGTAAATATGCTTCTCGCCCAAACGATTCTTTATCTACTGGAATACCTCCCGCCATTTTCAACATCATTCCACAATGGTCTAAATCCATTACAAATTTTTCATAGCCCATACTCAAACCGCCTTCTAGCCAACCAGCGGAGTGATAAATCATATTTGCGCCTGCAAGAATATCAGACATCATTCCTGTTGAGGCTTCTTGCATAGCTTGTGCATCGGCACAATTTGATGAAGACAATTGTCCTCCTCCACTTCTTACAGGTACACCTAAACGCAACCCCAATTGTGTGAAAGCCATATGAGATAGGTTGGCTTCAGGACTACCAAAAGACAAAGAACCTGTTTGCAGATTCATGGTGGTATTGAAATTACCGTAAACGATAGGCGTACCTTTGCGCACTAACTGGCTTAAGGCAATTCCAACCATTGCCTCTGCATGAGTTTGCGCCAACACCGCAGCTTGGGTTACGGGAGACATTGCACCCGCAAAGATTGCTGGCGAAATCGCGACACTTTGATTTGCTGCCGCATATACGCGTAAAGCTCCTGACATGGTGTCATCATAAACTAGCGGCGAATTGACATTGATATTGCCCTGAATCACACAATGGTTTCGCATGTATTCTTCACCAAAAACAATCTTTGCCATTTCAATAGAGTCTTGAGCACGCTCAGGTGATGTTACCCCACCCATAAAGGGTTTTGTCGAATAACGTAAGTGTGCATATACCATATCAAGATGACGTTTATTCACTGGTATATCAACGGGTTCAACAATGGTTCCACTGCCATGATGCAATACAGGTGATTGATAAGTGAGCTTGACGAAATTATGAAAATCTTCCAGTGTAGCGTAACGGCGGCCCTGGTCTAAATCTGTCACAAAAGGAGATCCATAACCTGGCATAAGCACAATATGGTCACCACCCAAAATTATTGAATGTTCTGGCTGTCTACTTTCCATCCGAAAGCTTGCTGGGGCAGTGCTACATAAATTGCTTACATGTCCTTCATCAAACCGGATACGTTCACCTTGAACATCTGCGCCCGCTTCTTTGAATAACCGCAACGCTTCTTCATCACCTCGAAACTCTATCCCTACTTCTTTTAGAATCCAATCCGCTTGCTCTTCAATGGCTTCTAATGCTTCAGAGTGAAGCACTGGATATCGAGGTATATTTCGTTTGAATATAGAGGAGGTTAGAGGAGCAGAAGCATTCCTTTTCCGCATGCGGGCTGCTCGACCTCTCCGTGCAGGTCTAGTCTTTGTATTTATATCTTTGTTAGGCATGGGGCTTTACTTCAATCTGAATTTCTAGGATTTCTAGGATTATGAGGATTACTACTCACGTTTAATTTATTTATACTAAACATAGTTACTCGACTATATTCAAACAAGATATAAGCTAAAGCAATCTCGAATAGCTATACCATTGGTTTAATTATTTTCATCAACTCTACTATTGAGACACGTTATGAGATTTAGAAATTTTGATAATTTAAGGGTCTTTAATTTAGTCGCTCGACACATGAGCTTTAGTAAAGCAGCAGATGAGCTGTGTCTAACAAAAGGCGCTATTAGCCATCAGATTAAACGGCTAGAAGAAGAGTTAGGTTTCGAGGTATTTTTACGAAACCCTGGACACCTTGCACTAACAGAAAAGGGACGTCGGCTCTGGCATACCTCGCAAGCGTCCTTAAAAACGATTGAGAAAGAAATAGTTGCACTACGCGAAGACGATAGCACTCGAATTACTGTTGGTACACCAACGTATTTCGCCTCCCGTTGGTTATCATCAAGATTAATGACTTTTATTAATGATCACCCAAATACTAGCTTACGTATTCAGCCAATGATCAATATGTACAATGTGCAAATTGACAACATTGACATGGCAATTCGTTGGGGCAAAGGTGATTGGAACGATTTACAGTCCGAGTTACTTTTTCATTGCCCCGCGTTTTTGACCGCTGGAAAAGAAATTGCACAACAGATTAAGCTCAAAGGATTAGAAGAAACGCTTCCACGACAAAGACTATTATACGACCATGAGGATAGCCATGCGTGGAAGGATTGGTTTCAAACAATGGATTTACCTTATCAAGAACATAACGATAAACTAGTCATCCCTGATCCCAATGTTCGTGTACAAGCGGTCATTGACGGACAAGGCATCGCTTTAAACGATCAATTAATCAGTACTGAAATTCGCAACAAAACAATCTTCAAAGTATCTGAAACCAGTTTGGAGAATTATGGGTATTTTTTAGTCTATCCGTCAGATTCACTAGAGAACCCTGCGCTTAATGATTTTCGTAATTGGATTTTAAAAGAAGCAAAATCAGTCTGACTGAATAGCATATCTGAGAAGCTAAAGCACACCCCCCTACTTTTTAATCAAACTATAGTTCATTTTTTTAAAAAGGTAACTTTAGGGTTTAACTAGCATAAGAATTAGCATTATGCTGATTTAGGAATTGGCATAATAAACGCCAATAAAACACCAGCAACTGCGCCACTGAAGTGTCCAGCCCAGCTCACCCCCTCTCTAAAACTTGCTAAACCGAAGATCAATCCTCCATATAACAACAACGTAATTCCAGCGATAATAATAGTTTTCACGGTCTTTTGACGAATTGCGGTTGTTATCAAATAAGTCCAATAAGCAAACACTAAACCAGATGCCCCAACGACGACGGCAGAACTTAATACCCAAGTGAGTAATCCGCTAAGAGCGATTAATGCGACTGTCGAACTAATAAATAGACCTCGACCATAAGTTCGAATTAACACACCCAAGACAAACAAGGGTAAAACATTGCTAAAGAGGTGACCGAATCCTCCATGTAAAAATGGAGAAAGGGGGATTCCAAACAGTCCCAAAATGGATCGTGGGTGAATACCGAATCGATTGAAATCTATTGGAATTATGAAATCTGCAAGATAGGCGACGATGACAATCGCAACCAACCCTAATGGTTCGGCGATGAACTGCTTTAAATTATTAATCATCCGTCGATTATAAACACTAAAGTAGGTATTAAAAGGCACACCCCTCTACTTTTTGAGACTTATTCTAGGTATCTAGATTGGTTACTTAAAGTTTCTGGTACCGTTTAAGAACAGTGGTGATCACTTCACCTTTCTCTGTATGCTTAATTTTTACAGGGAGGTAATCGATTTTTTTGGCTAACCAAAAAATAGTTTCGCGTTTGTTTCCCTCACGAACTACCTTAACTTTTGTGGCAGTGAACTCACCAGCGGGAGTACTAATTTTCTCATTTCCCATTTTTTGAAAGCTGTATTGTTTGACTTTACCACGCTCAAAAACATTGTATTTAAGCTGAGCTTTATTTTGTGCAATATCTCGTGCTAACACTAGCTCCATTGACGCCCGATCTTGAGTGCCATTAGGTATTACAACGTTATAGGGATTATCTTTATAGCTACCAACCGCTTTTCCACCTGTGAATTCGGCTTTATCAACTCGAGACTTACTTCTTCTTGATTGATTAAATAAGTAGTTCTGAGGGATGACCTCTAAACCTGAAAGCCTTCCATTGGTATTTTCTGTGATTTTTATGCCTGTTAGCAAAGCGGCAACTCCAGTGGCTTTCGTATATTTACTGTATTCGTAATTGTTACCTGTATATTTTAGCGAAGCATATAATTTACCTAATGTCATGCTACCTCTTTCAACTGAATAATCAGCAGTAAAGGCGTCTGGCAAAGCAGTAGGCTGAGCTATCGCAGAATGAAAACTTAATAGCGTTGAGATGAGCAATAGACTGATTATTTTGATTATAGACTTATGACTAAATACTAATACGGGTTTCATCGTCTCAACTCTTATTTTTTATTGTAGGTATTGCTTAAGACTAACACAGCAATTAAAAGTTCACCTGAAGAAGTGTCCGATTATCCCGTTTCACCCTCATAATCAGCTACTCCCAAATTATCACTGACACCAACAAGTTTTGGGTGATTAATTTTTGGTAGCTTTAGAACATTGTCAGAATCTCTATTCTTCAAAATATAATCTCTAGCAACATCCCACATTAAGCGACCATCGGGAGTACGATTTACTGTTGCCCAGCCTGCCAATTTATAGCTTTTATCGGCTTTTATTTTTTCACCATTATCGAGGCGCGCATCACTTATTCGTTCATAGAGCTTCTTCGTTGGATCGATCGTGTAATCTAATCCACCCACACGAACCATGTCACCGCCTGACTGCAAGTAAGGATCAGGGTCAAATAAGTTATCCGCAATTTGCTCTAATGTTTCAAGTAAATTCTTGCCAGTAATTTCACTGGTGTAGGTTTCCGCATATGTCATCGAGCATTGTGACATAACATCTTCCATCGTTATCCAATCGCCTTTAAGGGTTGAAGTACCCCAGCGCACGCCAGCTGAAAAAGAAATATCAGCTTTATATTCGTGACGCAGTGCGTTACATAAAACTTGATCCCATGTTCCCATGAAATTGCCACGGCGATAAAGCGTTCGATCTGCAATTGCTAGTTTCTCAGTGAGAATTTCATCGTAGCTTTTGCCTATGCGATCTTTATTTACTTTTAAGTTTTCATTACGTGCTTCAACGATTTTCTCATCGTATTTTTTACTACGCATTTGTGAAAGATAAGCTTCCATTTCGCTGTCAGCTGCTAACCAATTACTGAAAACTGGTTTCATTGAATAATGTAATTTCTTTTTGTTGTCGGAAAAATCGAAATCCATTACGCCAACAAATTTACCATTGGAGCCAGCATTAGTGACAAGGCAAGTGTTACCATCTTTACTTTTTACTTCGATTGGCTGTGGGATTCCATCATGCGTATGCCCGCCAAATACCGCATCGATACCAGGCACGTTTTCTGCCATTTTGATATCTACATCCATACCATTGTGTGACAGCATAACGACTGCATCGGGCTTTTCTTCAGCATGGATGGTCCTCACTAAATCAGCCATGTCGTCTTCTCTTAAACCAAATGACCAATCAGGGAAAAATTCAGGTGGATTGGCATTAGCCGTTCGCGGAAAAGCCTGCCCTACAACAGCAATGCGTTTACCACCTACTTTTTTCATCACATAAGGCTGAAAGGCGTAACCTTCATCTTCATCAAATAAACCGAGACCGTCATTCTTATCAACTAATTCAGCGTAAGCATCATCCATCAATGAGTCTTCTTTGACACGAACGTTTTGACCGATAAAGTCACCTTTAAACAAAGCAATATTACTGAGTACTTCTTGTTCTTCGTAAGTGAATTCCCAGTGACCGATCATCGCATCGACACCCAAAATATTTGATGCCTCCACCATATCAACACCACGAGTCCAAAGAGATGTCCCCGAGCCTTGCCAAAGGTCTCCACCATCTAAGGTGATTGTATTTTCAATCCCTCCAGCATCTTTACGTAGCATATCAAGTAAGGTCTTCACATGAGAAAAACCACCCATTTTTCCATATTTTTTAGCGGCATTATAAAAATCGAGATAGGTATATGCGTAGGCTTCAGGCCCATCTATTGGCAACTCCATTTTTTCTAAGAGACTCCTACCGACCAAATGTGGTGGCCTGCCGAATGCTTCTCCAACACCCAAGTTTACATTTGGTTCGCGAAAATACACTGGTAATAACTGCCCATGAACGTCAGTTGTGTGGAGTATTCTTGCCTGTCCTTTTTTAGGAATTGAATAATAATTTTTAGGCATCGGAGTTGGTTTTAAATCAGCCTGAGCTTTACTAAGCAACCAAGGTATTGACCCCGCAGTAGAACCCATTGCAATAAGTTTCAAAAAAGTACGCTTATCCATGCCTGGCATTGATCTCTCCTAAAAGCATTTCTGTTGATATGGTAGTATTTTAGTATACCTTTTTCCTTTAAATTATCCCTATCTCTGAATGCTTATTCTTTACCGCAAAATAATTAATCAATTTTTAATTCACTTTACAAGCATTGTATTAATACCACTCTCAAAACTAGCATTGTTGATTATTATCTCGCTCCCTGTTCATGCAGATGTGGTAAAGCCAGCCTTAATTGAAATTAATGTCGACCAATTGGGTCAAATCGAAATTGAAGCTAGAGTGAGTATTGAAGCACTTTTAACAGGCATCAATGGTCAATATAAAAATACTCAGGATGCCCCGAATGCTGCTGAATATGACGTTTTAAGGAAAATGCAGAGTGATCAATTAAACAAGGAGTTTTCAAAATTTAGAGAAAAATTTTTAAATAGTATTCATCTAAAAAGCCTCGCTTCAAAAAGTGACATTGATCCTAATGGAAGTGGCTTCAGTGGAAGTGGTTCTAATGGAACTACCTCAAGTAAAAGTGATTATAGTGACACTGGAAAAAACCTAGCAATTACCATTTCTGAAGTAAAAATACCTGAGCCTGGTTACACCAAAGTTCCCCGAATAAGCTTGATTAAGCTAAAAAGCCGTGTCGATTTAGATCAAAGTTCATTGAGTTGGTATTACCCTATAGCATTTGGCGATAATGCCGTGCGTGTTCGCCAAGCAAATAATGAGAAGAGAGAATATCATTGGTCAGAATGGCAATGGTTACGCAAAGACGAAGCGAGCAAGCCTTTTTCATTAACAGAAATCGTTGCCGTGAGACCACTTTATCAAGTCATTAGTGAATACACTGTTTTAGGTTTTGAGCATATTTTGCCAAAAGGCCTAGACCATATTTTATTCATATTAGGTTTGTTCTTTTTTTCCATTGCGCTTAAGCCGCTTTTTTGGCAAATCACCATGTTCACTGTGGCGCATTCGATAACCTTAGGTTTATCCATGAATGGCTTCATAAGTTTGCCCGCAAACATAGTTGAACCTTTAATTGCGCTTTCGATTGCTTATATCGGAATTGAAAATATTTTTTTTAAAAACCTAAAAAAGAGTCGCTTATTGTTAGTGTTTCTATTTGGATTACTACACGGCTTGGGCTTTGCCAGCGTCTTAGCTGACTTTGGGCTACCCAAGAATGACTTTATCATCGCGCTGATTAGTTTTAACCTTGGCGTAGAGCTAGGCCAACTTGCTATTATTTTGATAGCCTTTTTCTTAATTGGCCTCTGGTTTAGACACAAACCATGGTACCGGGCATCTATAACAATCCCAGCATCGTTAATGATCTCAACGGTAGGTTTATATTGGTTTATTCAGCGATTAGACTTGAATTTTTAGTTTCAGACTCGATAATCGAACTAATAGTAAAACCGTGTCTACCATACACTAATCAAATAACTAATTTAGCGGAGAAAATTTAACGTGAGTATTTTAAATCTAAGTGATGATTCATTCGAAGAAGACGTATTAAAAAGCAACAAACCAGTATTAGTTGACTATTGGGCTGAGTGGTGCGGACCTTGTAAATCAGTTGCCCCTATCCTTGAAGAATTAGCTAGTGAATATGATGGCAAAGTAACGATCGCAAAGCTGAATATAGATGATAATGCCGGTACACCGCCGAAGTATGGTATTCGTGGCATTCCAACACTCATGCTTTTTAAAGATGGCGAAGTAGTCGACACTAAAGTTGGTGCATTGAACAAATCTCAATTGACGGCATTTTTGGATCAAAACATCTAAAAAATGATAGACAAATGAATAGTCCAGCTCATCGTCTAAAGCTGGACTATTCATTTATCACGTGATACCTTTCTGATCAGTTGTAAGCAACTACTCCAAATTTTGCCGCTTCAGGCAAAGATTTACGAAAATAAATTTAACACCTTAGAAAATTTCTAAAATAAAAATCTTCTATTTATTAAATTCCTAAATGTGAATCTGCTTTGGAAAATACTCCAAAAATTTCTTAATTTTAAAAAATCTTAGGCTTATTGATAAGCTTACATTCTGAGAACTTCAAACTTACTCTTTCAATATCATCACGATTACCCAATAAAAAACTATGAATCTAACTGAAATAAAACAAAAAACCCCTCCTGAAATTCTAGCTATCGCTAAGGAAAAAGGCGTTGACGGTATGTCTCGCGCACGTAAGCAAGACGTTATTTTTGCCATCTTGAAAGCAGTCGCTAAAGAAGGCGATGATATTTACGGAGACGGTGTTTTAGAAATTCTACAAGATGGTTTTGGATTCTTACGCTCACATGACAGCAACTATGTTGCAGGCGCTGATGATATTTATGTATCACCTAGCCAAATCAGACGTTTTGGCTTACGAACTGGCGACACCGTTGCTGGAAAGATTAGAACACCAAAAGACAATGAGCGTTACTTTGCATTATTGAAAGTTGACACAATCAACACTGAGCCGCCAGAAAATGCGCGCAACAAAATTCTATTTGAAAACCTAACGCCTATTCACCCTGATGAACGCATGCGTATGGAACGCGGCAATGGCAGTACCGAAGATATTACGGCACGTGTTATTGATATCGTATCGCCAATTGGCAAAGGACAACGTGGCTTAATCATCGCACCGCCTAAAGCGGGTAAAACGATGATGCTACAAAATATTGCGCAGAGTATTGCGACTAACCAGCCTGATGCTCATTTGATTGTTTTATTAATTGATGAAAGACCAGAGGAAGTGACGGAGATGTCACGTATGGTACAAGGTGAAGTTGTTTCTTCTACTTTTGATGAGCCAGCAACACGCCATGTTCAAGTCGCTGAAATGGTTATCGAAAAAGCAAAGCGTTTAGTTGAGCACAAAAAAGATGTCATCATACTTTTAGACTCAATCACTCGTTTAGCTCGTGCTTACAACACTGTTGTTCCTTCATCAGGCAAGGTATTAACAGGTGGTGTTGATGCGAATGCATTACATCGCCCAAAGCGCTTTTTTGGTGCTGCACGTAATATCGAGGAAGGCGGAAGTTTAACAATTTTAGCCACTGCCTTGATAGATACGGGTTCTAAAATGGACGAAGTTATCTATGAAGAATTTAAAGGTACGGGTAACTCAGAATTACACCTTGATCGTAAAATATCTGAAAAACGTGTTTACCCTGCGATTAACGTAAATCGCTCTGGTACGCGTCGCGAAGAATTATTGGTTGGTGAAGATGAACTTCAAAGCTTATGGGTTCTAAGAAAATTCTTACACCCAATGGATGAAGTTGAAGCAATGGAGCTCTTGTTCGATAAGCTGCAAAAGACGACAACTAATGAAGAGTTCTTCAACAATATGAAAGGCTAAATTTAGGATATTTAAAGCACACCCCCCTACTTTTTGAATTTAAAACGTAATTGGCATCTATACAAAACTGGTATCGATGATTTCATAACGATGAAAACTAAGACTAGCGAGCTATCATAAATGAGCCTGAATGTTGTTAAATAGCGCTGGGTAGGCACTTCTTAAATTAGTTATTACAACCTCATATTACTACGTTAATATGGGGTTTTTTTATGGACGTTGTATTTTTAGTGTAATTAACTACAATTATCACTATAAGATCTTTGCACGAAACATTATTGAGAGAAAAACTAGAGTAATTTCATGAGCTTTTCATAATCATTGAAATTCAAAGCCTCCTCAATCAATTAGGGTTTTCGCGCAAGAATACTACTTAACATAAAAGTTAATATACAAGAATTAGAGGTATACAAATTGTCAGCTGAATTAGAATTGAGATGGTTAAAGACCGATCGTGTAAGAGGCGCAGCTAAACGTTTCGCTGAATTTTGCAAAGAAGATGTCAAAAGCCAATCAGAGGCTGAAGATTTTGATATTGATAAATATGAAGATGCCATCAAGTTGGTCTTAGAAAAATTAGATGATTCAATTTCAGTCGAGGAATTATTCAATGCTAATTAAGTCCTTAGAAGCACTCAATTTTCGCAAGTACACAAAACTCAGTGTAAATGATATTCCTGAGTCTGGGGTAATTACCATTGAGGGTTCAAACGAATCTGGAAAAACCAGTATTGGAGAATCAATCTGTTTCGCTCTTTTTGGTCGAACTTTTTTCCAAGACGAAAAAAGCTTATCCAAACTAGTTTGCTGGGGAAGAGATATCGCTGAGGTAACACTTACCTTCAAGACATCTGATGATATTACTTATTCTCTTTGGCGCAGCATTAACCGTGAAGGTGAAATTAAAGTAAAACTAAATACCTTCAACGAAACCGTCAATATTAAAGACGACGACAATGCACTTGCGGACAAAGATAAAATCGAGGAAGCGCTAGCAAAAATCTTAGGTTTTGATTTTGATGCATTTTCAAATTCTTTCTACTTAGCTCAACGTGAACTAACCTCTCCTGATCCTCAAAGTTTTTCTATTAAACAGATGGCAGGTATCTCGGCTTATGCAAAAATCACCGATGCTTTGGAACTTTCCAATCAAAGACACGCTGCTTCGGTTGAAGAATTAAAGCCTGAGGTTGAATCAAATCAGGTGCAATTAGATGGAATTGACCTGGATGAAACATGGTTGCCTGAGTTAATAGATGCCGAAGAAACAATAGGCAATGAGCAGAAAGGTAGAGAGCAATTACTGAGTCGATTGAATGAAGATGATCAGCTTTATGTGAATAACTTTGCAAGTTTTAATGCGGCAAAAAAATCATCAGGCTTATTCGGTTTTTTAGGAAAGCTAGGGTTCGTCACTACAGCTATTTTGTGGTTACTCTGGATTATGAACACCTACTATCCAGAAAACCTCATAGAGTTTTTATTGAACAACTTTGGAGATTCAGCATTAACCAACTTTGCTGGTTTCGCTGAAAACTGGCTATTACCTGCGGCGATCATATCCACCATTATTACTCTTTTTAGTTGGTTTATGCGCAAAAGCTCGACCACAAAAATGGCTTCATTAAATGATGAAGCAAAGGGCTTTTCTTCTTTGCTAGAGGAAGGTCATGGTTATGTGACAACTTTGGCAGAATCACTCCTACCAGAACGAGTCGTTCAACTATTACACGACCGTGACACTGAGCCAACAACACTTCAGGTATTACCACCCAGAGAACAATTCAACAACTTGACTCGATTAGTGGGTGATGCTCATGACTATCATGCAGATCCTGAAGAAATGTCTGCAGCCTCTACTCGCTTAATTGAAGTACTGAAAAAACAAGAAGCTGAAGTAGCAGATTTAAATTCAAAAATACTGGATGACATCAGTGGAGAGAAAGTTAGAGCAGACCAAGCAGGAGAGTTGAGGGCTAAGTTACATGGTTTATTCAAAGTGATTGATAAATGTAACTACAGTATCGAAACACAAACAATCGCAATAGGCATTATGCAAAGAGCCGCATCAGACTCGATTGATAAGTTTAACCAAAACATCTCTGATGTCTCTGCAAATGCGCTGCCTAATTTCACCGATAACCGCTACAGCAAGCTAAAGATAGCAGAAGACTTTTCTGTGCAGATTTATTCGGATGAGAAAAAAGACTATATGGACTTTGATGAGATTTCATCAGGTACTCAACGTCAGGTTATGTTGTCTTTGAGAATAGCGATGTCAGAACAGCTTTCTGTTAATTCAGGTAATGATGAGCAGTTCATCTTCCTTGATGAGCCTTTTGCATTCTTTGACCAGACAAGAACGAATTCAACCTTAGAAAACTTACCTAAAGTCAGCGATGTTATTAATCAAGTGTGGATTTCTGCTCAAGAGTTTCCTAACAATATAAACGTTGCTAAACAGATTAAATGTCCGTCTGGTAAAAGCGAATTGATTGTTTAATTTTATTTGTAAAAACAGCATTTTAGTTAAGCTGCGATATAGGAATGAACAAATACAATAAGACTGTTAAATAGTTTAGATTTGAAAACACCCATAATATAATAACCCTCATAAAGTGGGGGGGTGTCTTTTTAGAACATTTAAATATAATAATAAAAAATAGATATATTAAACGGCTACGAAAGGGGACTCAAATGCCGCTCAAATTAGGAATTCCGCGCGAAACGGCTGCTGGGGAAAAGCGCGTTTCAATGGATCCAAAAGTACTCACTCAGCTAACAAAACTGGGGATTAGAGTTTTCATAGAAAAAGGCGCTGGAGAGTTATCATTTTTTGATGA
>CALFUP010000280.1 GCA_937929875.1 uncultured Cocleimonas sp.
ACAAGCAGCACCAGCAGCCTCTGCTCCGGCAAAGAAAGCAGCTAAAGAAGAAGTCAGCGTAGATTTGAGTGGACGCGAAGAACGTCGCGTACCAATGACCCGTTTACGCGCAAAAATTGCAGAGCGTTTGATTGATGCACAACAAACGGCAGCCATTTTAACGACTTTCAATGAAGTTGATCTTAGTAAGGTTATTCGCCTGCGCAAAAAATACCAAGAACGTTTCGTTAAAGCGCATGATGTGAAGCTTGGCTTTATGTCATTCTTCGTCAAAGCAGCAACAGAAGCCTTAAAACGTTACCCTGAAATCAATGCTCGTATTGATGATGGAGATATCATCTACCAAGGTTACTATGACATTGGTGTAGCGGTATCTTCAGAGCGCGGCTTAGTTGTTCCAGTGCTGAGAAATACTGATTCTATGGGCAATGCAGATATCGAGAAATCAATCGCTGATTTTGCTGTACGAGCGCGTAATGGCCATTTGGAATTAGATGATCTAACGGGTGGAACCTTCTCTATCACCAATGGTGGTATCTTCGGTTCGATGCTTTCTACGCCAATTATTAACCCACCGCAAAGTGCAATCCTAGGAATGCACAATATCCAAGATCGTGCGATGGTTGTAGATGGTGAAATTGTGATTCGTCCAATGATGTATTTGGCGCTTTCATACGATCATCGTTTAGTTGATGGTAAAGCGGCAGTTAGTTTCTTAGTAAAAATCAAAGAGTTGCTAGAAGATCCAGCTATTCTGTTCTTAGAGTTATGATATTTGTTTAGATATTCGTCTCGGTATCTACTGTGATAGCATCTACTAAGTTACCTTTTTAATAGAATGCAAAAGCCCACTAATTAGTGGGCTTTTTTATGTTTGCATTTTTGAGTTATAAGATGATGAATTGTTTAGCGTTTAATTAATAATAATCCTCAGTAAAACAACCAAAAAGTAGGGGGGTGTGCTTTAATACTCTCTTTATTCTATTGATTTAATCTACGTAATTGATGCAAGAAAAAGCCCTGAACATCCTCCAAAAAACCTTCGGTTATAGTGGTTTTCGTCATAATCAAAAAGACATTATTCACCAGGTGTTAGACGGTGGCGATGCTTTCGTTTTAATGCCAACAGGTGGCGGTAAATCGTTATGCTACCAGATACCGGCGATGGCGCGTGACGGTGTCGGCATTATTGTCTCCCCTTTGATTGCCTTAATGCAAGATCAGGTAGATGCTTTAAATCAACTCGGTATCCGTGCGGCATTTCTAAACTCTACCTTGTCTTCAAGTGAGCAACGAGACGTTGAGCAGGCATTACGTAACAATGAATTACAAATGCTCTATGTCGCACCTGAGCGATTATTATCAGAGTCAACGTTGAATCTGTTAAACCAATGTAAGATAGCCTTATTTGCCATTGATGAAGCACACTGTGTATCGCAATGGGGTCATGATTTCCGACCAGAATATCAACGCTTATCAGCATTACCAGAGCGTTTCCCAAATATCCCTCGTATTGCATTAACAGCAACTGCCGATAACCGCACGCGTGCAGAAATTATTCAACAGCTTCGTCTAGATGAAGCAGGTATTTTTGTAAACAGTTTTGACCGACCGAATATTAACTACACCATTTCTGAAGAAAGTAATGCGCGTGAAAAACTATGGAAATTTATTCAAGAAAAACATAAAGATAAAGCGGGTATCGTCTATTGCTTATCACGCAAAAAAGTGGAAGGAACAGCTGAGTGGCTGACTAAAAAAGGCGTGACCGCTTTACCTTATCATGCCGGTTTACCTGCTGAAATGAGGGCGCTTCACCAAAAACGTTTTTTACGAGAAGAAGGCGTCATTATCGTTGCAACGATTGCCTTTGGCATGGGTATTGATAAACCCAATGTGCGCTTCGTGGCGCATTTAAGTTTGCCCAAAAATATCGAAGCCTATTATCAAGAAACGGGCCGTGCGGGACGTGATGGCGAGCCTGCCGATGCCTGGATGAGTTATGGTTTGCAGGATGTTATTTTCCTTAGGCAGATGATGAACGACGGTACGGGTAGTGAGGAATACAAACGACTCACGAATCAAAAGCTCGACTCGATGTTAGGTTTATGCGAAATGGCAAGTTGCCGACGTCAGGCAATATTGTCGTATTTCGATGAAGAAATGACGGTCGATTGCGGCAATTGCGATAACTGTTTAAACCCGCCTGAAACTTGGGATGCTACTGTCGACGCTCAAAAAGCGTTATCCACGGTGTATCGAACTGGACAACGCTTTGGTGTGGCTTATTTAATCAATGTGCTACTGGCAAAAAGTGATGATCGAATCGTAAACAATGGCCATGATCAAATCAGTACTTGGGGCATTGGTGAAAACCTCAAAAATCATGAATGGAGTGGCTTATTTAGGCAGCTGATATCACAAGGTTATCTCGCCACTAATTCAGAGTTCGGTGGTATAGAGCTTACTGAAAAATCCCGTGCTTTATTAAAAGCAGAAATTACTTTATTAGCGCGCAAGCAACGCAAGCCTGATAAGACCACTAAGACGTCTAAGGGACGTTCGGCAAAAGCAGAGTTAAGATCAGTTGATGAAGAATTGTTTGAAGCCTTGCGCGTATTACGTACCGATTTGGCCAACGAGCAAGGCGTACCGCCGTATGTGATCTTTAGTGATGCATCATTAATCGATATGGCAAAACAACGTCCTTACAGTGATGAGACTTTCCGCTATATCAATGGTGTGGGTGAAATGAAATTAGAGCGTTACGGCTCAAAGTTTATGGAAGTGATTAAGGGACATCCGTTACCCGCATTATTTAAAAATAATTTCTCAGACACGATTAATGAAACTTTAGCATTACATAATAACGGTCTTACGATTGATGAAATTTCGGAGAAACGGGATCTCAGTTCGTCAACGATTTATTCCCATCTTGCCGATGTGATTGAAGCAGGAATGTTGAAAAGTGCAGATGTTCTTGATATCGACGATGAGGATTTAGAAACCATCGAGCGTACCGCTGAATTTTTAAATTCAAAACAAGAAAACGCCTTAAAGCCTCTTTTTGAAGAATTAGATGGCGAATGGAATTATGGAATCCTACGCTGTGTGGTTAGTGGGCTGAGTTAAATCGAAGCACTTTTTTGAATCACTAATAAAAAACTCGTATGAATAAGGCTCAAAAAGTGGGGGGGTGTCATTTTATATTGCTTAGGTATATGAAATGACCGAAATTATTAATTGTGAGTCGGTAATCTCTTAAGGATGCTGATTTGTTTTTTATCTACAGAAATAAAACCATTATTTTTTAATTCTTTAAGCGTTCTACTTATCATCTCACGCGATGACCCTACCATTTCGGCCAGATCTTGATGCGTCAATTTTTGAGTCATCAATACACCTTCTGAATCCTCTTCCGCTAACTTGTATAGTGTTTGAATTAAACGCCCATAAATGTCTTTGGAAGTCAGCAAGCAGATGGTGTCGTCCATATCCCTAATTCTACGAGTTAAAGATTTAAATAAAATAGAACAAACGTTAGGATAAGCGCACACAAAACCTTTAAACATATCATGATCTAAGTGTAATACAGTGCAATCTTCGAGTGTTTGAACGGTTGCAGAACGGGGTTCTTCATCTAATAAACTGAGTTCTCCAAAATAATCTCCACTATTAAAAAACGTGAACAGAGTTTGGTTTCCATCTTCATCTGTTGCATAGGCTTTTAATCGCCCATACACAATGACAAACAAACTGCGGCTTAAATCACCTTGGTTAATGATGACGGTATTTTTCTTAACTTTGCTTTGTTTCATCATGCCAGCAAGCTCAGTCAATTCAGACTTACTCATGCCTTTAAAGAATTCTATATTCTCTAAAAGATTAGCGCGATTCGTTATTATTAGGTCTGCATCACCCAGGCTACTACTCATTGATATCTCCCGAATCAATTTATGTATAACAGTCATTACTCTTTTAATATAGCTAAATAAACCAAGACTTGTCGAATTATGTGTCTGATTTATCAAAATAGATTCGTTTTATGCTTATTTAGATCTAATTTATTGTTTTATAGAGAAATCTTTGTATTAATATTTAAGGAGAAGACTACAGAAATAATAGACAGTAGCGTGAAAAAGTAGGGGGGTGTGCTTCACATATTTGGAATAAACTCATTTAGAGTGCTCAGCAGAACTAGAGATTTTTTTCATTTATTCACTTCTATGGCATTAATTTCTTACTTACGAAGTAGACCCAAAATCAATAAGCCCAATCCGACGCAAGCAATACCCCAAGTAATGGGAGAAAATGCCGTCGGCACAAACACTAATGGCGAGCTGGTTAGCACTGCGGCTAATATGAAAATACCCCCAGTGATTGTTAGAGTGGTGCGTTTATTTGCTCGGTTTATCTCATGTCTCAAGGCTTCGATCTGACGTGAGTCAGTATTTGTATCCTGTTGTTTTTTATGAATTTCAGCAATGACTTCATTGATCATTACTGGCATATGTGGGAGTTGCTCAATGAGTTTTGGCAGATTCGTTTTTGCACCTTTAAATAAAGAACGAATACCTTTTTGTTCGTCCATCCATTGTTGTAAGAATGGTTTCGCAGTAACCCATAAATCTAAATCAGGATAGAGATCTCGCCCCATGCCTTCGATGTTTAACAATGTTTTTTGTAATAGTACGAGCTGTGGTTGTACTTCCATATCGAACCGTCTCGCGGTTTGGAAGAGGCGTAAGAGTAGCTTGCCGTAAGAAATATCTTTAATTGGTAGTTCAAAAATAGGTTCGCAAACCGTTCGAATTGCGGCTTCAAATTCACTAGCTTTGGTGTGTGGTGGAACCCAGCCAGATTTGATATGTGCTTCAGCAACGCGTTTGTAATCACGATTAAAAAAGGCGTGAAGGTTTTCTGCAAGATAGCGTTGGTCTTGTACTTCTAATGTTCCCATAATGCCAAAATCTACCGCGATGTATTTTGGATTATCAGGATTTTTTTCATCAATAAAGATATTGCCAGGATGCATATCAGCATGAAAGAAGTTGTGTTTGAATACTTGAGTAAAGAATATATCGACGCCGCGTTCACCCAATACTTTCATATTGGTACCACGATCAATTAAGCGCTGGGTTTGACCGACTGGTATCCCGTAAATTCGCTCCATCACCAAGACATCTTGGGTACAATAATCCCAATATATTTTTGGTACGTAAAGATCTGGAGAGCCTTCGTGATTACGTCTTAGCTGACTTGCGTTAGCAGCTTCACGGCCTAAATCTAGTTCGTCGAATATAACCTTTTCGTAATCTTCGACGACTTCTACAGGGCGTAAACGTTTTCCTAGGTTGCTGGTCTTGCTCACCATTTTCGCTATCAACATCATTAGGTCGATATCGTGGCGAATAGTTTTTGCAATTTCAGGGCGGACGACTTTTACTATAGCTTGTTCGCCGCTATGTAAAACCGCAGTATGTACCTGTGCGATTGAGGCAGAAGCTAAAGGTGTTTCGTCAAATTGCGCAAACAACTCGTCAGTTGATTTTTCTAGAGACTTTTCTATGATTGCCCTAGCTTCTGCACCAGAAAAAGGCGGGACATCATCTTGTAACTTAGCGAGTTCATTAGCGATATCATCGGCCAATAAGTCACGGCGTGTAGAGAGTATTTGTCCAAATTTTACGAATACAGGGCCAAGGTCTTCCAAGGCTTTGCGCAAACGTTCACCACGAGGCGCTCGTTCGGTTTTTTTCCAGTTCCAAGGTGATAGATGATAGATGAATCGGAATGGCTTTAGTGCTGGAATCGCATAGATATATTCATCAAGATTGTGTCTTATCAGCACGCGATTGATAATAAAGAGTCGGTAGATTTGTGAAAATAAATTCATATTATTGTTCTTTTAAAAATCTTGTTTACTGAGGATGCAACTAAGCATTATCAAGAGTGGATTGAATATTATTAATTCTAGCTTGAATTCGATCCACATCCATTCTCAATTCATCTACTTGATCCATATAATAATCTAACTCAGCATCCGCTGGGACAACTTTGCTTTCCTCACTGAGATATTCACTGGTATTAAGCTTCATAGCTTCGATACTTTCTTTCAACCAACCCGTTCCACTGCGGACAACCTCTCCTGTTTGATGAGCAAAAATGTCACCCACCAGTTTTGAGAATAGCTCTTCCCAATCAATATCCACTGCTTTGAGAATGGCGCTAAATTTCTCGGCAACGCGCATATCACCGTCAATTTCCACATCACTTTCTAGCATGGAAGCGCCAGAATTTTCTGAGGTACTTAAACGCATTAATGCCATCGGTGATCCATGAATGGTTGCATCAACTTCGCCGTTTTTCACTTCGTCATCAATATCATTATCAACTAAATTTTGATCAGGGTAATTTGACATGACTTGAATGCCAGATACGGAAGGTAAGAAAAATAAATTTAATTCTACGCCAGTCACATGCAATCGAATGATCTTGCCTTCTAATGCTTTGCACTTAATTAAAGACTCACCGTCTAGCTTTAGCCACGCATTTAAGGCTGTTTCGATAGCAGATAGAATAGGTATGGGTAATTTCACTTCAATTGACTTTTATACGTTGTTTAATGGT
>CALFUP010000281.1 GCA_937929875.1 uncultured Cocleimonas sp.
AGTCTTTAGTTGATTATTTAATTACTCAATTTAAATTTCCTGCTGAACGGATTCATCAAGTTAGCCAGGCAAGGAAAGCACTATAAATAGCCTTTCCTGAAATTAAGGATATTGATTCTATTTAATCTAAAAATAAAAAACTTAATACCTTACGAAAGTTTATTAAATTAATAGTGTGCAATATAAGGATATGTAAATTAATTTAATCTTATGTTCAGTTATCTAATTGTATAATGCTATAATTACTTACAAGTATATTGCTAGCAATAATTAATTTTATTATGAAAATAGTTGTTGTAGCAAAGTATTGTAGTGGTTAACTACTTGATTATAAATTAATCATGTATATATGTATCTTTTGGTCTATACTCTTGCCTATCTAATTAATAAGGAGGTTAGAGATGTCAAAAGACTTAAATAGGTACATTTGTTTTAATTTTTATAATGGCTGGCGGGAGATTACAGGATTCTATAAAGATATCCTAGGGATGGATGTCACCCCACAAAAAGTTTATGTTTTGGAACTTTTAGAGCTGGATAAAGAAATCACTATGAATGAATTATCGAAGGGTATGAACCTTGATAGTTCGGCTGTTTCAACGTTAGTTTCAAGAATGGAGAAAAAGTCTTTAGTTACACGAACACATGGCACAGAAGATCGTCGTACAGTGTTTGTTAAGTTAACTAAAGAAGGTCATGAAGCTAGAGAAAAACTACGTGGTAATTTTGACGGGTTAACAGATCACATTGGTGAAGATATTTCCCCTGAAGATATTGCTACGTTACAAGAAATTGTGGCTAAAATTGCGAATAACCACAAGAAAGTACAAAGTCCAGACTAATGGATTAGTTATTATTCATATGGTCTAGGGCTTCTACTAAAATTAAAATAATAGGGAGTCAATATGGATCAGATAAGACAAAATGCATGCGAAGAAATGATCGCAAGTGTGGGAAAAGAAAAATGGGATGAGAATATGCAATTTTTGCAACATCTCATCTCAAATGTCAAAAATCACAAAATCAATCAACATCCTATCGTAGAATCAATGCAATCTTGTGAGTACTCGCTACAAGAAATGCAGACGATGCATATGGAATATCGAGCGATTGTGCATATTTTTACAGATGCATTATTAATGGCTCAATATCAATCTATGAAAGTTGAAAACGTCATGAAGCCAGGAAGCAAAGCCTATGCACGTTTTTTGCTTACGTTGAACACGCTTGATGAATTCGGTTTTCATTACAAAATTGGCGAACCTTGTAATTTCCAAGGGACTCCACAGCGATCACACCTTATCTTGTTTGAAAATCTCATGACTGATATGAGTATTACGGATGAAGACAGGCAAGATTTTGTTCCTTCACCAGTCACACAAAAACTTAAAGAATACTTTCTTGCAGCATATGATGACTATCCTCTTCTATTAACATTGTTAGCGGTTGCAGAAGAAATCGTAATGATTTTCAGTCCAGTTATGAGATTAAACACTGGGGCACTTGGTATTCCAGTTGAAAAGGGATATTACCAAGTCCATGGTGTTTCTGATGATGAAGAAAATGATGCATGTGATGATTTTCATCAAAATGACCTTTGGCTCATTCTGGCGCAAGGGGCAGGTGGTTACGATCAACAGCAGCTTTTAGAAAACACAGATAAGTTTATCAATTTGTGGGAAGATTTTTGGACTCAAGACTTTAGTCAAAACAAAATAAAATCAATGCAAAAAACTGCGCCAAAGATCAATGCAAGAGTTGAAGAGGATATGTTGGCGTAGGTTCTACAGTACCTTTATTGAACAGAGTTAATCTATGGAGATCTTTGCTTAATAATGGACATTACAATACTCAAAGGCGAACTTCGGTTCGCCTTTTTTTTTATTTAAGTCCAAAGGCTCTTTGGTATTTGGAATATTGGTTAAAAACGCAGCGCAACTTTATCCATGGCAATCGCCAATGCAAAATCTCTTTCCGTAATTCCGTCAGCTTCATGCGTAGTTAAATCGACCTTAACGGTTTTATAAACATTAAACCATTCAGGATGATGGTCGGTTTTCTCAGCAATTAAAGCTACTTGAGTCATAAATCCAAAAGCTTGGATGAAGTTTTTAAACTCGAATTGCTTTTGAAGTTTATTGCTCACTAATAGCCATGAATTGTTAGCCTCTAAAAAAGCATTTACCTCTTCATCTGATTTTTTTGAAATCATTCATTATTCTCGGTAGCTAAAAAGTTATACATTTAGAATACTGCTGAATATTCTTTTATTTTTGTGTAATCGTATATTTTATCATTTCAACAATTTGCTCTGGCGTTGTTGCCCAAGCCATTGCCGATGCATCAACCTCTTTTAATGGGTGGATAATATCTTCGTCATGTAAAGTAATATAAGGGATATCTAAAGCCGCACAAAACCCTGCATCAAAAGCAGCGTTCCATTGCTTATATTTATCACCAAAGCGTACCACAGCAAGATCACAGTTTTTGATTAGTGTTTTGATTCTAATTGAATTTACTTTTGCCGATTTATTGTCCCGCCAAAAATTATTTTCTTCAGATCCTAATAGATCACCCGCAGCATCGCTAGCTTCATGATTGGTTACCGCAGAACTAAAAGTCACGGATAGATTATGAGCTTCGCAACCTGCAATTATTTTTTCTCGCCAGTCCGTGTGTATTTCACCTGAAAGATATACATTCCATTCCATGATTGATCCTTTGTATTAATGCTTGAAAGATACAAATGATGAATCATAAAAGGAGCATCTACAATATAAATATAAGAATTTATAAAGATTGAGGTTCAAACTTAGATGTTTGTTCTACTTATTATCTATGAAGGATTGCTCTTAATTCATTCAAAAAGTAGTGGGGTGTCATTTTTATTTAAATATAGACCGATCATCTACAATATTATTAAATTTTCTATTTGCTGTTTACTAATCGTAGTCTACACTTCATTGAACTATGGTTTTGTTATCTATACATCTTTAATTTCCGATAACTTTCGATAACTTCCGATAGTTTATATTCTATATTTTTAGACAATAATTTGAGCTTACAGCTATGAGCAAATCTTCTTTTTTTGATCCACAAACGATCGCATTACATACAGGTTATCAGCCTGAATCTGAACACGGCAGTCGTGCAGTTCCTATCTATCAAACGACCAGCTATGCATTTCAAGATGTGTCTCATGGAGCGGCTCTATTTAATGTAGAACGTGGCGGGCATATTTATAGTCGTATGACGAATCCGACTGTGGCAGTGTTAGAGCAACGCGTCGCGGCATTAGAAGGTGGTGTCGCTTGTGTTTGTACGGCATCAGGAATGAGCGCGTTGTTTACAACTTTTGTGAGCTTATGTTCGGCGGGCGATCATATTGTCTCTGCTTCACAAATCTATGGCTCGACAGCCACTTTGCTTGGTCATACCTTGAAGCGTTTTGGCATTGAAACCACCTTTGTTGATGTGAATGACCATGCCGCAATAAATGATGCCATTCAAGAAAATACAAAATTAATATTCTGTGAATCTATCGGTAATCCCGCACTAGATATTGCAGATATTCCAGCGCTTGCAGCAATAGGTAAAGATCGACATGTACCAATAGTTGTTGATGCGACGTTTGCTACTCCAGCATTACATAACCCAATTGCGCATGGTGCAAACATTGTTGTGCATTCATTAACCAAATGGATTGGCGGCAGTGGTAATTCAATCGGTGGTGCAATTGTCGACGGTGGTAACTTTAAATGGGGTGCTTCAAACAAAGACAATCGAGAATTCCCAACAGTATGCGAGCCTTATGCACCATTTCATGGGATTAGTTTTTACGAAGAGTTTGGCCCGAGTGCATTTTCAATGCGTATCCGTGCAGAATCTATGCGTGATTTCGGCGCAACGTTGAGTCCTCAAAACGCCTTCAATTTATTACAAGGATTAGAGAGTTTGGCTTTGCGTATGCCTAAGCACGTTGAGAATGCAGAAGCTTTAGTCCAATGGTTATTGAATCATGAGGCCGTGGGTTGGGTTAATCATCCGAGTATGGACAATCACCCAAATAAAGAAATAGCAAAAACATTATTTCCAAATGGCGCAGGCTCGATTTTAAGTTTTGGCGTAAAAGGTGGTCGTGAAGCAGGAGCTGCCTTTATGGACTCTTTGCAGCTAGCGACAAACCTCGCGAATGTAGGTGATTCAAGAACATTAGTATTACATCCAGGCTCAACGACCCACTCACGAATGGATGCGCAAGCCATGAAAAATGCAGGTATTAGTGAAGATTTGATTCGAGTATCCGTTGGTATTGAATCACTTCGTGATATCAAAAATGATTTCTCTCAAGGTTTGAGAGCCGCTCAGAAAGTGGCTGAAAAATCGGCCGTTGATTCGGCTCTAACCAAGAAAGGCGGGGTTTAATCATGTATTTATCTGTAAACGGTGATAAGACCTATATTGCAACTGGCGGAAAGGTGTTTGATAAGAGTTTGCCAACTGTTGTGTTTTTACACGGTAGCGGCTTAGATCATAGAAGTTGGGCGCTGCAAACGCGTTGGTTTGCATTTCATGGTTACAGTGTTATCGCACCAGATTTCCCCGGGCACAGTTTGTCAGAAGGTGAGGCACTCAATAGCATTGAAGCAATGGCAGATTGGTTATGGCAACTGCTAGATGAAATGGGTGTTGAAAAATGCAGTTTGGTCGGTCATTCACAGGGCGGTTTAGTCGTTTTAGAAGCGGCGGCAAATAAACCTGATCGCGTTCGTTCAGTCAGTTTGGTGGGTTGTGCTGCTGTTATTGGTGTTAATGATTACTTATTAACAACATCGCAAACCGATCGACCTTCAGCTGTTGATGCAATGTTGATGTGGGGCTTCGGTGAAGCCTATCAATTTGGTCGTTCGAATATTCCTGGGCAAGCGCCGATTGGAATTGGCTATCAAATCATGTGTGATAACCCATTGTTTCAAGACTTAAGTGCTTGCCAAAGCTATATCACTGGAGATCAGGCTGCTGCAAAAATAACAGCACCTGCGCAATTAATTCTGGCGAAGAAAGATAAGATGACACCCTTAAAATTTGGCCTTGCCTTAGCAGAGAGCTTGCCAAATACGGTTTCAACGGCTGTTTTAGAAGTAGGACACATGATTCCGATGGAAGCTCCAGAAAAGTGTTTAACAGAACTACAGAAATTTATTACAGGACTTGAATAGGCTTTTGTTTTTTCAAAGTGTATTCAACTTCCGTTCAAAACAAGCAGGATGATCAATGTTTAAAAAAGTAGCAGTAATCGGCGCAGGCACTATGGGTGCAGGCATTGCAGGACAAGTAGCCAATGCGGGTATCGAAGTTTTATTATTAGATTTACCCAGTGAAGGCGAAAACGTTAATGCCGTTGCGCAACGCGGCCTTGATCGAATCAATGATCCGGATCAACCTGGCTTGATGGATGAAGCTGCTGGCGCTCGAATTGAGCTGGGTAATATTCGTGATGATCTGCA
>CALFUP010000282.1 GCA_937929875.1 uncultured Cocleimonas sp.
TACCGTATCAGTCGATGGTGTGTATTGAATCAACTGCAGCATTTTGTTTTGAAAAACGACTTTACCAGGCGTGGTCGCAACATTCTCACCTAAGGTAAAAGCCGTCTTATCTGTCATCCGTATGTTAAGTTGACCAGACTCCTGATCCATATCTTCAAGCAGATTCTTAAAACCATCGACAAGATTAGCGCCTTTAGTCTCGATCACTTTTTCAATAACCGCAGGATTAGTTGCGGCAAAATTAGTGGGAGACATTGAGTCAAGATAGCGCTCAGTGAAGAACTTTACTTTCTCTGCAGTCTTATCATCAAGTCCTTCAACATCAGAGACTGAATTTCTCATGTATTCTGACGTCAGCAAATAAGACTGCTTAATCAAAGAGAATGCCGACTTTTCAGTCCAATCAGCATGCTTAAAACGACGATCACCTTTTTCCTCAGTAATAACTGGCTCTAAAGGCTTGGCATCAGCATTTTCAGAGAAAGCACTCATAAATGCTTGTTGAGTCATCTGCATCGATTTCTGCCAGAAAGTCATGCTGTCTTGCATGATTTTCTCTGGGTCCTTCGCTGCTTCTTCAAACCACTTGGAATAAGCTTCTTTTAGATTAAACTGATCCGAATCATTCGTTTGTTGAGATTCAGCAAACATTGTCATCATGTCTTGAACATGTTTAAAGTTTTTACTCATTTCATCAACTGCAGATTCAGCAGTCGAGTCACTTTTATTAGAATCAGTCATATCTATCTCCAAGATTTAATGTCGCTTTAGCTTTTTCTTTAGCTTAAACATTAAGGTATTTAAGCTAGAAAAGTCATTTAAGCGATGTTAGAAAGTGTTGTTTTAAACTCTTCCATGCTTTCTTCAATACGTTTGCTTACTTTTTCGCTGATTTCAGTTTGAGTCTTTTGCGCCATTTCACTGATTTCAGTTGAATTAGCCAATGCTTTTTCATAAGCCTGCTTAATTAACTCGCCTTGCTTGCTTGCAACATCTTCAGGTGAACCAGAACTCGCTAGAGACTGTGCAGCTTCAGTTGCTTCAGTCATTGCTGACTTTAACATTTCTGCTTGACGCTCAAGCAATGCTTTAGAGCTATCTGCAAACGTTTGGTTAGTGGACATTAATAGTGCTAAGTTTTTTTCTTGTGACGCTTTAAGTGCATCAAAATCAAACTTACCGTTAAAACTATCTTTAAATGCATCAACATTAAACGCGCTTTGCATTTGCTCAGTTACCTTACTAGGGTCAAATTGCTCAAACATTTTTGAAAAATCAAATGGGTTATTAGTAGACATAATCTTATTCTCTATAAGTTAAATTAGTGTTATTTGCAGATTTAAAAACGTAATTGCTGCACTGCACAAAACCAATGATAGAGACTTTAAAAATAATGTCAAGCCTAGTGTGGTGGGGGAAAATCAAATATCACTCCAAATTATTAGACATGCATAAAAACCCATAAATTATTCTCAAACTCATCAATCCTACCTTGAGATATTTATTATTCTACGTTTGCAGATTTAATTACGTCTGAAGAATATACGGAGTCCTCCTCAGTTTTTTCCTACCCAAATTCATTGATTGGATGATTGTTGTAAATAAATGTCAAAAAGTGGGGGGGTGTGCTTTATGTGCTCACTATGCCTGAAATAAGTCATTTTACTCATTTACAATCAGATCACCCGAAAATACCTAACTATCGGAAAAACTTGCATTTTATTTTGTATTACGGTTACAATGATTTTATATTGTGCAGTGCAACATACAAGCAATTCATCTCATAAAGTATAAGGCTATAATCAACATGCTATATCAATTACACCATCGCTATAACCAGTCTATGAAACCTTTGAACTTCTGGGCTCAAGCGTGGAAAACTCAATTGTCTATGACACAAGCATTGCCCTTTAATTTAGATTATTTTATTCGTCCTACTATTGCACGTTTAGAATTAATTGAACGTTGCACAGATAATTATGGAAAACCAGAATTCGAACTTCCATTCACTCATGTAGAGGGCAAAAAAACCAAAATTACTGAAAAAGTTACTCACTCTCTTCCATTTTGTGATCTCTTACATTTCAAACGTGCAGGAAAACACAATCACCCCAAGATTTTGCTAATCGCTCCTATGTCAGGACATTACGCAACTTTACTCAGAGGTACAGTTGAACAGTTTATACCTGATCATGAGGTTTACATAACAGACTGGAAAAATGCACGCGAAGTCCCTTTAGAACAAGGTGGGTTTACCTTTGATGATTTTGTACGTTATCTAATCGAATTTATGGATCACCTAGGTCCTAATACGCATGTAATCGGCGTCTGCCAGCCAAGTGTCCCTGCGATAATTGCCACCACCGTAATGGCAGAACGTAATAATCCCAATGCGCCGAAAACACTCACTATTATGGGTGGTCCGGTTGATACTCGTTTAAGCCCTACAGATGTCAACGACTTCGCATCAGATAAAGATCTCGAATGGTTTGAACAGAAAGTAATCAACACCGTGCCCAATGACTTTGCTGGAGCAGGACAAAAAGTTTACCCAGGATTCATTCAGCTATCTGGTTTCATGAGCATGAATATGGATAGCCATATTCAAAAGCACTACAAATTCTTTGGTGATCTCATCAAAGGTGATGGTGACAGCGCTGAAGCCCACAGAAAATTCTACAATGAATATCTAGCCGTGATGGATTTGCCCGCAGATTTCTACCTAGAAACAATCCGAAAAGTATTCCTCGACCATCGCCTGCCAAAAGGACTCGTACATTTCGAAGATAAAAAAATAGACCCAAAAGCAGTCACTAAAACAGCACTGTTTACTATTGAAGGCGAAAATGATGACATAACAGGCAAAGGACAGACCAAAGCCGCACATGAGATTTTAAGTAGCATCCCAAAGAATAAGAAACATCACTATGAACAACCAGGCGTTGGTCATTATGGAATTTTTAATGGAAGACGTTTTAGAGAAATGATTGCACCAAAAATTAAAGCGTTTATTAAAGATAATAATTGATATAGCCCTTTACCATTGGCACAATTTTTAAAATCCACGCTGACAAAGCGTGGATTTTTCGTTTGGGAAACACTAGCCTACTTATCTTTAGAATTTACAAACCTATCAATATATATATAAACGTGTAAGCTAAATTTTACATATCAATCGTTATTACGAATAATTTAACAGCAACACGTTAAACTAAGTGATTGCTTTGTCAAAATTACTTAGTCAACATTTAAGTATATTATCCGTTCAAATTATCCTTCCCAAATTTACAGCTCCAAATTAACACCACGTAAAGGCTTAAGCAGCTTTGCTCTACTATCTTTACATAGGTAATAATTATTATGGATCTAAACTGGTTAGAAGATTTTCTTACTCTTTGTAAATCAGGGAATTTTCGTATCGCATCTGAACAGCGATATATTTCTCAGCCTGCATTTAGTAGGCGAATTCGCTCACTCGAAACTTGGGTAGGAGCCAAACTTATCGATCGAAGTAGACAACCTGTTTATTTAACTGATGCAGGAGATTTATTTAAACCGGTGGCGCAAGAGATAGTTCGTCTGGCATACCTCTCACGAAGTGATATTCAGGTAAAAATAAGAGAGGAAGAGGAAAAAATTCGCTTTGCTACTTTAAGTACGCTTGCGCAATATTTTGTACCTTCTTGGTTAAAAAGCATTCAAGACAATATCGAATCCGAGTTATTTAGCGTAAGAACAGATTTTGCAAATGTAGAGAATTATTTAGTCGCTTTGGATGAAGGGGAGATAGACTTTTTCATTTGCTACGAAGATCCAACAGAAGTACTGCTGAATGATATGAAAAAGTACTCTTCATTACAATTAGGGGTGGAAGTCTTAGTACCCGTAGTAAGCCCAGACAGTAACGGAAAACCGAGGTGGTGGCTGCCATCAAACCCTACAAAGGTTATCCCTTATCTACAAACTCAATATACATCATCTTTTTTTCCGGTTAAGCACCATCTGGATCATCGATATCGCAAGCTCAAGTTCTTATCTGTTTATCAAACGACTATTGCAGCCTCATTGTGTGCGATGGCTCGTGAGGGGTATGGCGTTGCTTGGGTTCCATTGTCAATTGCGATTAATGACTTAGAAAAAGGACTACTAGTTCGTGCGGGTGATGAACACGATGAGATTAAACTGGTTATAAAAATTTATAGAAACGCTAATATTATTCCACCTCAGGCAGAAAAAATATGGCAGATGTTATTGCACAACGACTCGTGATACTAACATTACCCTCAACACGCGCTGATTGTCAGTCAGGCTTTCCAAATCAAATTCGACATTCCCTGCATTTACACTGAATCACTAGCGTACTACATCAATAATTAATATTTAATAGGTACTCAACTCCAAGTGATGCGTTT
>CALFUP010000283.1 GCA_937929875.1 uncultured Cocleimonas sp.
GTGTTAGGTGTAAACCATCAGCGCCTTCAGTATCATTTTCTTCACGAGTAAAAGGTACCCCTTTTTTTATTAACCAATCGATTGCTTCAGGGCCACTCTCGACCACATGACGAACGGTAGATTCAACACAAAGTCCCGAGCCAGAATCTAAGGTATCATCAATATGTGACTCGAAAGAATCATTTTCATCCAATACTGCTGAGATGCCACCTTGGGCGTAAACGGTACTGCCTTCTTCGAGCTCCTGTTTACTTAAAATTGCGATTTTCATTGTTTCTGGAAGGCTTAAGGCTAGCGTTAAACCTGCGGCTCCACTGCCAATGATTAATACATCGTACATATTTGTTTTCTCAAGGTTTTTTTAAAGTGCTCGATAGCTATAGAGCTAATTATACGTTTGTAATATTTATTTTAAATATATCATGTAAAAAGTGTGTTCGAATACTAGAGTGAGTTTCATAGATTCGATACCTATATTAGACTATCATACCCTTCATAATTAATTTAGAAGTGAAGGCAATTTTTGTATGCTTTTGATTAAAGGAATATTTACACCACTAATCAAAATTGTACTGCCTTAGAGGAGATGGCCCTAATGGGCGCGAGTCAAACAGATTTAGAATTAGTAAGAAGGGTTCAATCAGGGGATAAATCTGCTTTCGATGTGTTGGTACTTAAGTACCAGCAGAAAGTGATTAACCTTGTGACTCGTTACGTCCATGATCCGCACATTGCTATGGATGTAGCTCAGGAATCTTTCATAAAGGCCTATCGTGGTCTTAAGAATTTTCGTGGTGACAGCGCTTTTTATACGTGGCTGTATCGAATTTCTATTAATACCGCTAAAAACCATCTGGTTTCTAAAAGCCGACGTATGCCTGACGATGATATCGATGCCCAAGAAGCAGAGCAATATGATGGTGGTGGCATGTTGAGAGACTTAGGAACACCTGAGCATGAGCTGATGACTGAAGAAATCAGAGGTACCTTAACTTCGGCAATTGAGGCGCTACCAGATGACTTACGTATTGCAATTACACTTCGCGAATTGGAAGGTTTGAGTTATGAGGAAATAGCTGAAGCTATGGACTGTCCAATTGGTACTGTCAGGTCTCGAATTTTTAGAGCGCGTGAATCAATAGAGGTTGAGTTAGCTCCTTTATTAAATTAAGAAATTGAAGTTAGATGTGCTGTAGATTTGCATTAATATTTTTTTATAAAATGTTATTTGTAGTTTGAAAAATATGGTTTGAAGTCTTAACAGTGGCTTCTAGTTCAGTTTGGTTTAAGTTGTTGTGTGCTAAGCTTAAACTAATAGAAAATATGGTTAAATTTATTGATGAATGGACGAACTTTATCAATCATGAGTTGTCTATTTGTTCAGAAAATCAAGAACTTCGTGGAAGAGAAAAATGAGTAACAATGAATCTCCAAAATCAATCAATGAGCATCTATCTGCACTTTTAGATGATGAGACGGGTGCTTTTGAGCAAAGACGTGTTTTAGACGAGTTGAAATCTGACTCGGTTTTATCTCGGAAACTATCAGCTTATGCCTTAATTGGTGAAACCATGAGAACAGGAGATTCTGAAAAGCCTTTGATTACAGTAGGCACAAGTTTTCTTGACGGCATTCATGAAAAAATCGAGCTAGAAGATGACTTCAATGAAGTTGTTCTTGATACAGGAACTTTTGCTAATACTAACTCTGACCAAGCAGTACAAACTAAAACTAGAGCAGGTTCTACTTCTTGGCTCCGCCCCGTAGGTGGTTTTGCTGTCGCTGCATCAGTGGGTGCTCTTGCGTTTATGGGCTTGCAGAATATGGGTTTATTGAACTCTCCAGGGGCTGTACCTAGCGGTATCGTCAATAGTTCGTCTCCTACCGCTATTGCACAAACTATTCCTAATAGTGAGAAAGTTGATGTTCTAACTACGTCAACTAATCCAATAGCTTCAGAGAAAGATGATCAATATGCTGATGCTGATGCTCAGGCTCGTTCTTTATTGAAGCGTTATGTTGATAGCCATATGCAATATGCTGCTTCTACCACATTTGTGCCCTCTGTGCGTGTTATTGCTTATGCGGATAGTCAATAAGTGAACACTTTGATGAATGTTAAGTTTTCCTTTCAGTCTTTTTTTATGAATTTATTTGATATTAAACTGTTATCTTTTCGTAAAGCCTTTTTTACTGCTGTTATTTTTCCTTTAATTTTAGCTCCTTCATCATCTTATGCAGATGAAAGTGCAATTAAATTGCTAAATAAAATGAATCAAGCACTCCACCACTTAAGTTACAAAGGTACTTTGGTGCTGATACAGGGTAATAACGTTTCTTCCTTAATGATAGAGCACTCTGTTGTGAATGGCGTTCAATCAGAGCGTGTGGTTCGATTAAATGAAACAGGCAGCGAGGTTTCTCGTGAGGTAAAAGGCTTTTCATTAAGCAAAATTCCGCGTATTAAGCCTGAAATGGAAAAAGTATATTCTTTTGATTTAGGTCGTGAAAACAGAGTGGCGAATATTCCATGTCGTATTATTACTGCTCGACCCAAAGATCGTAAACGTTATTTGCAAAAATACTGTATAGATATGGTATCTGGGATGCTTTTAGATTACCGATTAGTGGGTAAAACGCATAAGCCTGTTGAGCAATTCATGTTTACTAATATAGAGATCAGAGTACCTGAAACGGGTGTCTCAAAAATATCTGTAAATACAACGGCTCCATTAACACCTGTTGATGAAGTAGTAACTGCTCCTGAATCAGAAATTGAGACCTTATTGCGTCAAGTGTCTAACGCTTCTTTGGAAGATGGTTGGGTAGCTGAAGCGCTTCCGGCCGGTTTTGATATTAGACAAGCTCCTCACATGAAAGAAGTTTTACCTGGTCAAGAAGGTGAGAAAACAACCAAGCATTATGTGCTAAGTGACGGTTTGATCTCGATGTCCTTGTTTTTGACACCAATTAGTCAAAACAGTGCTCCACAAAATGCTATTAAAATTAATTCTGGAGCACTTAATATGGTTACTCAGGATAAAAGTGGGCACAGAATTACTGCAGTAGGTGAAGTGCCAGAGTTGACCTTAAAAAATATAGTGAAAAATCTTCGAAAGAAAGATAAGTAACGGTTTCTATTGATGCAATTTGCGGAGGAAACAGCAGTTGTAAGCAAAGTAGTCGGTGATTTTGCCTTTGTTGAAACACAGAATAATGGCTCATGCGGTAATTGCACATCAAAATCAGGTTGCTCTAGTGTGTTTTCGCTATTTGCATTGAAGCCTAGAAATAATTTAAAGATTAAAAATACACTTGCTTTAAAAGAGGGGGATTCAGTAGTAGTCGCAGTGTCATCAAGTGAATTATTAGTAGCTACTTCATTAATGTATTTGTTGCCTTTAGCTCTACTTTTTATCTTTTCTTTGATAGCCAAGTTGCTTGTAGGAGAGTCTGCTTCAATAATTGCCGGTTTATGTGGTTTATTTTCAGGCTTGTTTTGGGTCAAGTTTTACACTGGGGATGCTAAAGTAGCAAAGCGATTTCAGCCTAAGTTATTAAGAAAAATAATTAAAATTGATGCTGTATAACACCTTATCAGTTATCTCGTTTGTAGTGCAGTTATAAACTTCTCTGTTCCGAGGTTCAAATATTGTTGTTCTGATGTTGGAAAAATGACACCCCCCACCTTTTTCAAGGTATTTTGATTTTGTTAATGAAGCTACTAAGGTATGTAGCATTATCTACTTAATTTTTCTTCATATAAATTTAAATACTCTTCTAAGAATGCTTGGTATTCTATGAATGTAATTTATATTAGGTTTTAATTGTCCGCTTAGGAATTATAAAAGAGTTTCTTATGTTTAATATGATCAAGAATACAAAATTCGTTTCAACAGTGATTATCACTTTGATGCTTGTTACCCATGCTGCAAAAGCTGAGTTACCAGATTTTACTAAATTAGTTGAGAAACATAGTGCTGCTGTTGTGAATATCAGTACTAAGCAAAGCAGTAAATCTGATAAAAAGCTTCCAAAACTTAATGGTGAACAAAGTGAAATCTTCGACGAGTTGATGAAACGGTTTCTCGATAAAGACAATGGAAGCCATTCACCTGAACGCGAAGCAAGTTCTCTAGGATCTGGCTTTATACACTCAAAAGATGGGTATGTTGTCACTAACTATCACGTTATCGCTCAAGCTGATGAAATCATCGTTAGATTAAGCGATCGTCGTGAGTTAGCCGCAAAGCTTGTAGGTGTTGATAAACGCAGTGATGTTGCATTACTGAAAGTGGAAGCTGATGATCTGCCTGTGTTAGAAACAGGAAGTTCAGAAAAATTAAAAGTTGGCGAATGGGTGGTGGCTATAGGTTCTCCTTTTGGCTTTGATCATAGTGTTACGGCTGGGATTGTTAGCGCCAAAGGTCGCAGCTTACCCTCAGAAAACTACGTCCCATTTATTCAAACTGATGTAGCGATCAACCCAGGCAACTCTGGCGGACCTTTGTTTAATCTTAAAGGTCAAGTGGTCGGTATTAATTCTCAAATTTTTAGCCGTACGGGTGGGTTTATGGGAGTATCCTTTGCTATACCCATAGATGTTGCTCAACGCGTTGTTGAACAGTTGAAAGCCAAAGGTAAAGTGTCTCGTGCTTGGTTAGGGGTATACATTCAAGAGGTGACGCGTGATTTAGCTTTATCTTTTGGTCTCAAAAAGCCGATGGGTGCTTTGATTGTTAATGTTATTGATGAAGGTCCCGCAAAAGGTATTTTAAGACAAGGTGATATTGTTCTGGAGTTTGATGGGAAAGCCATTAAAAACGCTTCTGCATTACCTGTTGTTGTAGGTTCTACAACTTTAGATGAAGATGTAGAAATTAAAGTGAGACGTGGTGGTGAAACTGAGATCTTAAAAATAAGATTGGCAGAATTGCCTTCAGAAGATCAAGCAAAGTCATCAGCTCCTAAAGAAATAGAAGAATCAAAAGAAAATGATGTTTTATTAGGGATGGAACTAATCGATCTTGACGATAAAACGAAAGAATCTTTGGATGTGGAAAAAGGTGTCGTTGTAAAATCTATCATCGGTGACCCTGCTAAAAGCGCGGGCATTGAAAGTGGTGATTTAATAATGATGTTTAAAGGTCAGCATATCGAAGACTTAGCAGATTTAAATAAGCTCAGTCAGGATATTGTTGCAGGAAAGACCTACGCTATTCTAATTTTACGAGCGGGGTCTGCTAGGTTTTTGGCTTTAAAAGCAGATAAATAGGGTTTGTAATTATTTTTTTATAGTTATTTTTCTGTAACTATTATTTTGTCTTTGTGAAAATTAAATGTCCGTATTCTCTAAACAGCTAATAGTGTATTATCGCGAGAGCTGCCATCTGTGTGAACAGGTGGTGGCTTCTTTGTTTGAACTTCAAGCAGAGTTAAAGTATGAAATTATACAGCTTGATATTGATGATGAGTCACAAGTAACTGCTGAAACTCGAGCAAGATACAACGCTGATGTTCCGGTAGTGATGTTTGGCGAAGAGGTGGTTTTTTATCATTTTTTTGATGAAATTGCAGTCCGTGAAGTACTTTCAAGTTAATAATTTATTTATATATTTAAACACAACATTAAATTTTCTGTTTCAGAAACCTAATTAAAGAAATACAAATGGCTCTAGCAAATCAAAATATCCGTAATTTTTCAATTATTGCCCATATAGATCATGGCAAATCGACTATTTCAGATCGATTTATTCAGGTCTGTGAAGGCTTATCAAATCGTGAAATGAAAAGTCAGGTTCTTGATTCAATGGATATTGAAAAAGAACGTGGGATTACGATTAAAGCCCAAAGTGTCTCTTTAGATTTCCATTCTAAAGATGGTGAAACGTACCATCTGAATTTCATTGATACACCTGGTCATGTGGATTTTTCTTATGAAGTGTCACGATCTCTATCTGCTTGTGAAGGTGCTTTGCTAGTAGTAGATGCATCACAAGGTGTAGAAGCGCAAAGTGTGGCTAATTGTTACACCGCTATCGACCTTGATTTAGAAGTCGTACCCGTCTTAAATAAAATTGATTTACCTTCCGCTGATGTTTTTAGAGTATCAGAAGAGATCGAAGAAATAATCGGTATTGATGCCACTGATGCGATTCATGTGAGTGGTAAAACAGGTATTGGAATTGAAGATTTACTTGAACAATTAGTTGAGCGTATTCCTCCGCCTCAAGGTGATGTCGACAAGCCGTTAAAAGCACTTATCATTGACTCATGGTTTGATAACTACTTAGGTGTAGTTTCATTGGTGAGAGTCGTTGATGGAAAAATTGGTAAAAAATCTAAAGTCATGCCAATGTCTACGAAGCAAGAGTATCAAGTTGATCATGTGGGTATCTTTACTCCTAAGCGCGTTGAAAAAGACTTTTTAGTCGCTGGAGAAGTAGGTTACGTCATTGCAGGTATCAAAGATATCGAAGCGGCAAAAGTGGGTGATACATTTACAACGGTAAAAGATTCAGCAACTGAAGCTCTAGATGGCTTTAAGGAAATTCAGCCCCGTGTGTTCGCAGGTATGTTTCCAGTAAGTGCTGACGACTATGAGAACTTACGTGATGCCTTAGACAAGCTTCATTTAAATGATGCTTCACTGCACTACGAGCCAGAAACCTCACAAGCCCTTGGTTTTGGTTTTCGTTTAGGTTTTTTAGGTATGTTGCACATGGAGATTGTGCAAGAGCGCCTCGAACGTGAGTATGATCTTGATTTGATCACAACAGCCCCATCGGTAGTTTATGAAGTTGAAACGACTAAGGGCGAGACGATTAATATACATAATCCTGCTGAATTACCCGCTATTAATTATATAACGGAAGTCAGAGAACCCATTATTCGTGGCACGATTATGATGCCTCAAGAGTATGTGGGTAATGTTATTTCGTTATGCGTTGAAAAACGCGGTATCCAAAAAGAAATGAAGTATTTAGGTAATCAAGTTTCATTGACTTATCATTTACCGTTGAGCGAAGTGGTTCTTGATTTCTTTGATCGTCTTAAATCAGTGAGTCGAGGATATGCCTCATTTGATTATGAGCTCGATCATTTTGAACCTGCGCCATTAGTAAAAGTGGATATATTAATCAACGGTGAGCCAGTTGATGCTTTATCAATTATTGTACATAAAGACTTTTCTCAAAATAGAGGAAGAGTGTTGGTTGAACGCATGCGGGAGGTGATTCAGCGCCAAATGTTTGATGTCGCTATTCAAGCAGCGATAGGGGGGAATATCATCGCTCGCTCAAATGTTAAAGCTTTACGCAAAAATGTTACCGCTAAATGTTATGGCGGAGATGTTTCACGAAAACGTAAATTACTTGAAAAGCAAAAAGCAGGTAAAAAGCGTATGAAACAGGTAGGAAATGTTGAAATTCCTCAAGAAGCATTTTTAGCGGTACTAAAAAGAGATGACAATTAATGAATGTTCATTTGAATCTAGAAGTTATACTAGTCTCTCTTACGCTTCTTAGTGGTCTCATTTTATTGTTCTATTTTTTAAAAGGAAATAGAGTAGATGATGGTGAGCGCGAACCACTTCTTTTAGATTATTCTAAATCCTTTTTTCCTATTCTATTGATTGTGATATTCATGCGATCGTTTGTAGCAGAACCATTCAGAATACCATCAGGTTCTATGATTCCTACTTTAGAAATTGGTGATTTTGTCCTTGTTAAAAAATATGCATATGGCGTTAAATTACCTATAGTGCATTATAAACTTTTTGATGTTGATACGCCTTCTCGTGGTGATGTAGTGGTCTTTCGCTACCCTCCAGATCCTAAAATCAACTACATAAAGCGTCTTGTTGGTTTACCTGGTGATGTAGTTGAATGGACCACTGATAAAAAACTAATTATTAATGGTAAAAAAGTTATCTATAAAAATATGGGTAAATATCAAACGGCTAATAGATCAGGTCAAACAATAGCGGTGGATAAACTCGCTGAAACATTACCTAATACAAATGGAGATCATGAGTTAATTATTTTTCCTGGATTATCTCGAGCAGGAAAATGGACAGTTCCTGAAGGAAACTATTTTATGATGGGAGATAATCGGGATAATAGTAGTGATAGTCGTTTCTGGAACTTTGTTCCGGAAAAAAACTTAGTTGGAAAAGCATCTTTAATTTGGATGCACTGGGATTGGTCAGATGGTGGTGATGGTTTTAAGCCTTCCAGAATAGGTACATCGATTAAATAGTTCCGGAGTTATAATGATAAAAAGTAGGGGGCTGTGCTTTTATCATTTAAATATTGAAATTTCAGTATGTTTTGGTTCAGCCTAGCTTCACTGTCTTTATCATATAATTATCCTTGAATAAAAAGTGCTTAAACTTACAAGAGATAATAAAAAATGAGAACTAGTATAAAAAAGCAAGCTGGAGCTACGATGGTTGCATGGATGATTGCGGCTGGAGCAGGAATTCTTGCGGGATCTGCAGTTATAAAGGTAGTGCCTCACTATATGGAATTTAATAGTGTTAAAGGTATGATGAAAACTATTGCTTCTGAGCCAGGCATTAAAAGTGCTGACAAACATCAAATTAATAGAAAAATTGAAAAATATCTGAGTCTCAATAGCCTACGTGGCTTGGAAGATAGTTTCTATGGAAGTCGAGATAAAAGTTCAGGAAAGAAAAATCCATTTAAGGTCAGCAGACTAAAGAAAGGTAATAAACGTCAAAAGCTTTCAGTAGAGTATCCGGTTGTTACAAAGTGGTTTGCAAATATGTCTTTTTTGTTAGACTTCAAACATTCAGTAGTTTTGGGTGAGCCAGACAATACAACGGGTAAATAAGCTGTTTGGTATTGTCAAAAATAGTACTTAAGTAGTAAAAAGACACGGAGCGTCTTTACATTTGAAAAGTAAACTTTTTGATCTATTAGGTCATGATCATATGGCTAGTGACTGTTTTGTTCAGTCCTTGACCCATCGTAGTGCACATCACTTGCATAACGAACGTATGGAGTTTTTAGGCGATAGTGTGCTTGGGCTTATCGTTACAAACGCTTTGTACACTCATATGCCTAAAGCTACGGAGGGCTATTTGTCCCGCCTTCGTGCATCCCTCGTTAATGAAAGTACCTTAGCAGAGATCGCCAATGAATTGTCATTAGGCGATTTTTTGCGTTTAGGTGCGGGTGAGTTAAAAAGTGGTGGCTTCAGACGAAAATCCATTCTGTCAGATACCCTAGAAGCAGTCATCGCAAGTGTATTTCTTGAGAAGGGTATGGAAGAGGCAGAGAAATTTGTTATCCAAATTTATACGAATCGATTTAAGGAATTACCATCCGAAGATGATTTGAAAGACCCAAAGAGCCGTTTGCAGGAATTGTTACAGTCTAGAAAACTTGAAATCCCTCATTATGAATTGGTTTCGACAAGTGGGGATGATCATCGGCAGATTTTTACGGCCGAATGTACTATTCCAAGTCTAAGTATTAAAACCAAAGGCGTTTCAGGCTCAAGACGTAAGGCAGAGCAACAAGCTGCATTAAATGCTTACGAAATAGTCAAAGAAAGTTTCAAAAAGAAGTAGAATAGAGTGTCTTAATTATTTCTAGGAAAGTCGCAATGACTTCTAAGCAAGATCCAACTTCACAAAATCAAAATTTACCTAATAGTCATTCTACATTAGCTGAAACATTACCCGATACCATCTGTGGCACTGTTTCTATTATTGGTAGGCCCAATGTTGGTAAATCAA
>CALFUP010000284.1 GCA_937929875.1 uncultured Cocleimonas sp.
TTCGACTGGTCATTGTCTGACTGCCATTTAAACCACGTCGTAAAGCGCAAAGCACTCGGTATTGATTAAAGGCGGCGAATATTTCTGGCAGACTTGACTCTGGATTATTCAATACAGCAAAGTAGTTTTGCCACGGTTTGATGAGTTCGGCATCGCGCATGTTTTTAGGGTGGATGAGTTCTGCATCGTCTCTCATTGGATCATTCAAGACCTTTAGCAAGGTATCACTATCACCTTGATTGGCGGCGATGGCGCATTGTCCGATATCGCTGTCGGCGGCGAAACGCCAATTCTTGCTTAGAGTGACCAAGTTATCGCTCTCTTTCAAACCGGCACAAATATCAGCAAAAACTGAACCCGTTTCAACCGAGGCGAGTTGATCTTTATCTCCAATCAAAATCAATTTAGCGTGTTTAGGCACAGCATCAATCAGCTTTGACATCATGGCAATATCAATCATCGAGGCTTCGTCTACCAATACCACATCGGCGTGTAAGGGATTATCGCGATTGTGTTTAAACTGTGTACTATTCGGTTTAAAGCCCAAGAGTTTATGAATGGTGCTAGCTTGCTTTGGCATTTGCGCCAAGATGCTTTCTTCTAGTGATAATTCGGTTTGTAGTTTTTGACTGACCTCTCGAATCGAATCGAGCATGCGAATTGCGGCTTTACCTGTTGGTGCGGCTAGGAGGACGTTAAAACTATTAGGAATGACAGTTCTGCTGAGCGTAGTCGAAGCACCCCCCCACTTTTTATTCGATTTGACCTCGCCCTTCGGGTCGTCGCTACGCTTCAACGTTGTCTCGCTAGCGCTCGGCTGAGCATTATTTTCCTGATCAATCTCTGTAAATGACTGTAAATGCTGTTCAATCAATAACGCTAACAAACGTGTAATTGTTGTAGTTTTACCTGTACCAGGTCCACCTGAGACAATCAGGAATCTATTCTGTAACGCTAATTCAACTGCTTGTTTTTGCCAATTCGTTTCTGCGCTATTTGAATCAGATGGGAAATAATCACCCAGTCGCTTATCAACCCACGCTTGTTGTTTTTGAGTAAGATTTTCTTTGGCTTTAATTCGTGCATTAATCTGATCTGCCAAACGCTGTTGGTATTGCCAGTAACGGTTTAAGTAGCTATGCCCTGTATCAATAACCAGCGGCATATAATCGCCCGCTTCACCCACGACTGTTGTTTGTAATAAAAGCGCTTGTTGCTCAGCTGTGACTTCGTTTGAGATCTGTCCTTCGCGAGTTCGTTTACTGATCTCTAAAGTGCAATGCCTTAGGGTTTTATTTAGCTTTTTTTTGTCCTTCTCATCCTCTGGTACAAAGTCATTCAACTCGACCATTAAGTCTGCGAGTTGATAATCTAAAGCTTCGTATTCTGGTTCAAGAGGAATATTTGATGTCGGTAACTCAGGCTCAATTGGGTCAACTGGTGATGAGGCTGAAAACATAGAGAGTTGCTCTGCCATTAGCAAGCTACCTCCAGTTTTACGAACAGATTATCTAGGGCTTCGATTAAAGCGGTGTTTGGTTTATCAAAAAAAACACCCCCCCAGTTATTACTCGATTTCATCTCGCCCTTCGGGTCGTCGTCGCTACGCTCCAACGTTGTCTCGCTACCGCTTCGGCTTAGCGAACTTGCCGTTTCTTCTTTTGAAACGTCCAATTCGATTATGTCGGCGTTGTTTGCCGACGTGGTTGATCCAACGTCTGGTTCCATGCCACGAATAAACAAGTAATAAGCGCCACCGATATGTGTTTCCCAGCTGTAATTGGCAATACGTTGTTTTAAATAACGATGTAAAGCGACACTATAAAACAGGTATTGCAAATAATAATGCGAATGCGCCATGGCATCGAATAATTCAGTTTCATCATAACTATTGAGCGAGTTGGATTTGTAATCTGCCAGATAATATTTGCCATCGTATTCAAAGATTAAATCGATGAAACCTTTGAGAAAGCCTTCGACTTCTTCAAAATACAAACCTTCAACGGCATTGCGTATTGTTTGCCAGTTCTGATTATCGGTTGGCTTATCCTGTGGAAGATGCTGATACATAATCTGTCTCAAATCATCAATACGTAAACGCTCTAGCGGTAGATAGAATTCCATCTCGTCTAGTCGTTGTGCTTTAGTTAGTTGCTTGAGTGAGAACGCTTGTTGATCGGATGTAGTTAAAGCCGCATCCAAGCTTTGTTGGATTAACTGAATCGCTGCGGGCTGATGTTTCTTATCAAATCCATATTTATCCAACACACCATCAAGCACATCTAACTGCTCGCTAACAGGTAATACAAAATCAATGTGTTCGAAAATTTCGTGCAATGCCGTACCTGCAGTGGCACCTCGAGGGAATTCATCTTCTGTTACAGGTGATAGTTGCCGCTTATTTTGTAAAAGACTATCGGCAATTGCATCGTAATCAGGCGCTTCGTCATGCGCACCCGCAGTTAAACCACTGAAGCTGGTAATTTGGGCTTGGGATTTGATGATAGCTTTAAATTCTCGGGCGACTAATTCTTGTTCTGCTTGAGTGTTTTCATACCTTAGATTTGCGAGATATTCTGGCAGCGGATCAAGCGCAATACTGGCTTCACTAGCGGCTAAGTTTTGTAAATTCTGCTGATAGCTTGCAAAAAATTCAGCCTTGTCATCTTTAATGGTTTTGCCGTTGCTAAGTAGCCAGCCTAATGCGCTTTTGTCTGGACTGCGATTGATCGCTTCGGTAAAACACACGACGTTACATTGGTATTTAGCACGGGTTAGCGCAACATAAAGTAGCCTTGAGTCTTCAGCACTTTCTTCTGCATTTTTGATGTCTTTGTGTTCGTCAAAGTGACTTGAACCAATCTCTAAAAAAGCCGTTTTATCTTTATTAAAACTAAACACTTTGTCAGAGTTTGCTTTGCCACTTATGCCAATGTAAGGACAATAAACGATCGGGTATTCAAGACCTTTTGATTTATGGATGGTGACAATTTTGACTAAGTCTTCATCGCTTTCTAAACGTAATTCAGTTTCATTAGAATTTGAATTTTGGTTCTGTTTTTGCAACCAACGCAAGGTTTCTGACATGCCGAGCATATTGTTTCGTGCAGATTGATGAATCAACTCTGATAGCTGTAATATATTACTGATACGGCGTTCGCCATCAGGAAAAGCTAGGATTCTGCGATGCGTATTTTCTGCTTTCATCAAGCTCCGCATCATCGGTAAAAAGCCGTGTTTTTTCCATTGCTGATGCCAGTTTTGCATGGATACTAAAATGTCTTCCCAGGCATTGCTCGTGTTTTGTAAAGAACCTTGAAGAGCGATTAAATCATCACCGTTGTAACCCATAAATTCGGTGACTAAAGCCCTGCGGACTTCATCTTCCTGCTGAGGCGATAATATTGCTTTGAGTAAATAAATCAGCTCTTTCGCTTCGTGCGTTTCATAAATACTATCGCGGCTATTTTGTACACTGGGAATGCCACGTGCATTTAACGCCGCTTTGATGGTGTTGGCTTGATTATGTGAACGAATCAATATCGCGATGTCACCACCACTAATAGGCTTGTCCCCTATTTTGGCTTTACCTTGCAAACCATCGTTAAGTATTTGCGCAATGTCACCTGCAATCGAATCTGCAATATCTTGGCGTATTTTCCCCACTGATGGTTTCTGTTTGCCATCTTCACCGTTATCAAACTCATACTGCCAAAAATTAAGCGATGATCTGGCTTGGGTCATTATCACTTCATCTGTGGTTTTATCACCCGCATCCACTTCAACATAGTCAATGCCTTCATCTTTAAAAGGATTGTCAGATATGGCATAGAGCTTATTAAACGCGTCAATTAAATCAGGATGCGAACGCCAATTCTTTTTAAGCGTATTTTGCGTATGGGTATCAGCTTTGGCTTTTAGATAGGTGTGAATATCACCGCCACGGAAGCTATAAATGGCTTGTTTTGGATCACCGACATAAAAAACGGCGTTTTTATTGGCTGGTGCACTTTTATTCGCTGGCGCACTTTTATTTGCTGGTGCACTGTTCTTTGTATCCGAATCGTTATATATCTTATGAAAAATATCGTACTGAATCGGGTCAGTATCTTGAAATTCATCAATCAAAGCTGCTTGGTATTTTTTGCGTAAGTCGACGGCTAATGTAGAAGGTTTTCCATTTTTATCAGAAACGGCTTGCTGCATTTGCAGTAATAAATCATCAAAAGACAACACGCCAAGACGTTGTTTTTCCTTAGGGAGTTCTACTTCTAAATATTCAATAAGTTTAATACGGGTGTGATTGAGGAAGTCATCGGAACTTGCGTTTAACTCTTCCCACAGGTTCGAAAACATTTCCCAAGCATCGAAAAAACTGTGTTCAGGTGGGGTGCATTTCGCTTTAACCCCTGTTTCGATATAACTTTGTTTGAATTTTTCAGCGCTCTTTATAAAATCAGCATTCAGATCATACAAAGTGCTTATTTTGTGCATGTCGATGCAAAGATTCGTGACCGTGGGTTTTCTGAACTTATTGCCATTTAAGCTTTTATTTTCTAATAAAATTTGGGTAATTTCACTACCGTCACTTTGCCATTGTTTAAGGATTCGTTGAAAGCGAAGTTCAAGGTTTGACCACTTCTCATCTTTTAATTCCTGTTTCTCTGGACCACAAATTTTCAGGTAAGGTTTACCTATGGCATTTTTGACGTCGTTTAATAAAGAATCTGGTGTAATACTTTTCTGGTGTAATTTAAACAATAAAGATTTCGGAGCTTTCTCCGTGTATTTACGCCAAAAATCATCCGTGAGTTTTTGCATTAGCTCAGATTGATTTTCCATCAACTCACTTTCAAAGGGCAAAGACGCTTCGAATGCATTTTCACTCAAACTACGCTGACAAAAACCGTGAATGGTAAATATCGCCGCTTCATCCATGCTCAACTTGGCGCGGTTTAATTTTCTAATTGCTTCTTCTTTTGCTAAATCATCTTCGCAGTTGTTAATCAGCTGGGTATATTCATCGTTTTTGTCGTATCCTTCTGCACTTCCTTTGTCATCAACAACACTTTCGAATGCCTCTAATGCAGCGACAATGCGTTGGCGAATATCATCGCGTAATTCTTTGGTCGCGGCATCGGTGAACGTAACGACTAATATTTGGTCTACCGTGAGGTTTTTTTCTAGTATTAATCGTAAATACAGATAAGTAACCGTCCATGATTTACCCGTGCCAGCGCTGGCTTCTATCAAATTAATAGATTCAAGTGGGATTTTGAACGGGTCTAATGTCTGCATAAAAAGCGGTCTGATGTTTGTTAGAATTGGGCAGGACTAAATTAACATTGAACAATATACCTTGTTTTTATACTAAAGATCAGTAGTCTTCAATCAAATGTCGAAAAGATGGCATCAGCATTCACTTATAGAAATAATCACTATGTCATCTCTAAAAATTCGTAGTAACTCATTTACTTATATTGTTATTACAACCCTAGTATTTACGCTCTCATTGCTTTTGTCCAATGCCGCATTCTCCAAAGATAGGGTTTATATTTTAGCAGGCCAATCGAATATGATGGGAAAAGGAAAGACTCATCAGCTTCCTGCCTATTTAAAACGCCAACCCCACAATGTTGAATTTTATTATCAAGGGCGTAAACGTCAATTAGCTAAGTTTTCACATTTTGGACCTGAAGTCAGTTTTGCTCACGAAATTGCACGTAGATTCCCTCACGATAAACACATCATAATTAAGCATGTTGCTACGGGAACGTCTATAAGTCAGTGGCTTCCTGGATCTCCATTATTTAATGGCTTGTTGCGCCAGCGAGGCTTTATTAAAGTGGCTGCTAATGCCGAAAGTCTTGCACAAAAAATTGCTAATAAACAGGTTGAAGCGATCATCTGGATGCAAGGAGAAAAAGATGCTCGCTCTGTGAGTAATGCCAATCGTTACGAAACAAATTTAAAACGCTTCATCATGGGCGTTAGAAGACAATTGGATTCTCCCAGAAGTGTTTTTATCATGGGACAAGTTAACCCTGAAGATCCCGCATTTCATATGCTCGACACGGTAAAAAAAGCGCAGGTGAATACTCAGCGTGCGCTACCTCGAGTGAAATTAGTATTTACAGAAGACTTGAGTAAAATTTACGATCATGTGCATTACGATACTCAAGGTCAAATAGAATTGGGAAAACGCTTTGCTCAGGCGTATGCAAGATAAAGCGTTTTCCTTTTCACCTTTTAAATCATCTTGTTTTTAAATTTATCTACCGTTCATCTGCAATTTTGAATGGTCAATAAATAATCAACTACAGAAAGAACAAAAGATAAAAATAATAAGAATTACATTTACCTCCCTTACAACTACTAATAAATACACAAAAAGTGGGGGGGTGTCATTTTTTTTATTCTTTTTTGATGTTTGCAAGCTCAGTCAATTCCTTTTTTGAATTTCATTCATAATTCTGCACATTGCCCCAAATCAGCGTAGAATATGCCTCATGAAAAATTATAAAGATCCGCACAAAGAGCGCGAAGAAAAAAAATACGATAATCCTATTCCTAGCCGCGAGCTAATGCTCGACGTCATGAACAAAGCTGGCCACCCGATTGGTTATAACGAGCTGACTGAAACGCTAGGCATAACCGAACAAGAACAACTGGACGCTATTAAATATCGCTTACGAGCAATGGAGCGTGATGGCCAGATTTTATTTAATCGTGGCAAAAAATATCTACCGGTTGAAAAAGCCGATTTAATCGCGGGTAAAGTCCAAGGTCATCCCGATGGATTTGGCTTTTTAGTGCCTGATGATGGCAGTGATGATTTGTATTTGCATGGTAAGCAGATGCGCAAAATATTGCACGGCGATCGTGTTTTAGCCAGCGTTACTGGCATTGATCGCAAAGGCCGTCGTGAAGGTGCGATAGTTGAAATCATCGAACACAATACTGAAACTGTGGTTGGTCGTTACTTCGTTGAAAGTGGCTTAGGTTTTGTAACGCCTGATAATTCACGCATCGCACAGGATATTTTGATTCCACCTGAAAGCAATAACGGCGCAAAGAGCGGACAAATCGTTGTTGCTAAAATCGTCGAATTCCCTACTTCTCGTCATCAACCGATTGGTAAAATCGCCGAAGTATTGGGCGACCACATGGCGCCAGGCATGGAGATTGAGATTGCGTTACGTTCGCACGACCTACCTCATATTTGGCCACAAGAAGTGGTAGCTGAAAGTGACAAGTTGAGCGAAGAGGTTTTAGAAGAAGACAAAAAAGGCCGTACTGATTTACGTAAAATGCCATTAGTAACGATTGATGGTGAAGACTCGCGCGACTTCGATGACGCTGTTTATTGTGAGAAAGACAAAAAAGGGAATTGGGTGCTTACCGTTGCGATTGCCGATGTTTCTCATTACGTGCAAATCGGTTCAGGTTTAGACAATGAAGCAATCAATCGTGCCACTTCGGTTTACTTCCCTGCGGAAGTTATCCCGATGTTGCCTGAAAAAATTTCAAACGGCTTATGTTCATTAAATCCACATCTTGATCGTCTTTGTATGGTCTGTGAAGCGACTATTAATGCCGATGGTGAAGTGATCGATTACAACTTCAAAAGTGGCTTGATGAACTCGCATGCGCGATTAACGTATACCAAAATGGCAGCTATTGTTGTTGATCAAGACCCTGATTTACGCGAAGAATACAAAGACATAGTGGATCACTTAGATGATCTCTACAAACTATATGCAGTATTACGCAAAGCGCGTGATGAGCGTGGCTCGATTGATTTTGAAACGACTGAAACGCAAATTGTATTTGGTAAAGATCGTAAGATTGAAAACATCAAACCGACAGTGCGAAATGATGCGCATAAGATTATCGAAGAATGCATGGTTACCGCCAATATGTGCGCCGCACGCTTTTTAAAGAAGCACAAAATACCAGCCTTACATCGAGTACATCGTGGCCCTGAAGTTGAAAAGTTGACTAAAGTACATGAGTTCCTAAATGGCCTTGGGCTAAAACTGGGTGGTGGTGCTGAGCCTCAGCCTAGCGATTATGCTTCGTTACTTGCAAGCGTTAAAGATCGACCTGATGCGCGTTTAATTCAAACCGTTATGCTGCGCTCGATGAGTCGCGCACAGTATGAGCCGGTCGATAAAGAAAAACCGGAAACTACGCGTCACTTTGGTTTAGCGCGTAATGATTATGCGCATTTCACTTCGCCGATTCGTCGATATCCTGATTTATTAGTGCATCGTGCGATTTTGCATATTTTAAAGAATGGTTCTGCGGAAGGTTATGCTTACGATTATCCGCAAATGAAAGCTTTGGGTACACATTCATCCGAATGCGAAAAACGTGCCGATGATGCGAGTCGTGATGTAATGGCTTGGCTAAAAGCTGAGTATATGGTGGATAAGGTTGGCGAAACCTTCACTGGTATTATCTCGACTGTAACCAACTTCGGTTTGTTTGTTGAGCTAGATGATGTTTATGTTGAAGGCTTGGTGCATGTGTCTGCGCTGAAAAGTGATTATTATCATTTCGATCAAGCGAAACACCAAATGGTCGGCGAGAGTTCAGGCAAAAGTTACCGTTTAGGTGATTCCATCGAAGTACTTGTCGCTCGCGTTGATTTGGATGATCGTAAAATTGACTTCACATTACCTGGCTCTGAATCTGATGCTAGCTCTAGACCGAAGAAAAAATCTAAATCTGATTTTAAAAAGAAAAAAGGTACTAAAAACGAGGGCTTTAAGTCACCTAAGAAAAAAGACAAAGCTAAAAAAGATATCAAGAATAAAAAGAAAAAAAAGACAATTCCTAAAAATGTAAAAAGAGCCAAAAAGAAGGCTCAACAAGAATCTAAGCAATAAACGACAGGAGTAACTATGTTTAAAGACATTATTACCTACGAACTTGATGATGGAATAGATGAGGCGCATTTGCTGAACATTGCAGGTGAAATTATCCAAAGTTGGATGAGTAAGCAAACAGGTTTTATTCAATGGGATATTCATAAAGATGCTATCGGTGAAGGCTATACCGATATAGTTTATTGGGAAACTCGTGAAGCAGCGCAAGCAGCTGAGCAACAAATGGGCAATATCCCAAACGCAGCTGATTGGTTTAGCTGTTACAAAGAAGGCTCAATTGGTAGCCAGAATCTAAAACAAATCGGAAGCTTTAAGTAAGTTAGTTTGACTATTTAAAGGTCGCTGCACAAATTGTTCTTAATTGAGTCAAGAACAAGGCAGAAAAGCGCTAGTGTATGAATCATACATGCGTATTTTCTAACGCAGTTATTGACTCAAGTAAGAGTAAGCTGAGTAGCTAAGAAAAATGAAAACTTTAATTAATGGCATCCATGCAGTTGAATCTGCACTTAAGAATGACCCTGACAATGTTGCACAAGTTTGGATAGCAGAAAACAAACGTAATCAACGCGTTCAAGAACTGATTAATCATGCGCAAAAGCGTGGCTTAATCGCGCATCGTACAGATGGCGCGGCTTTAGATAAAATGGCAAAGACACATCAACATCAAGGTGTAGTCGCAGAATACAATGCGCCTACCGCTTACAATGAAGATGATTTGATGGATTTAATTGCTAAAACTGACACCCCCCCACTTTTATTGGTTTTAGATGGCGTTACTGACCCACATAACCTTGGTGCTTGTTTACGTACTGCAGAAGGCGCTGGCGTAAATGCTGTTATCGCACCAAAAGACAATGCCGTAGGTTTAACGCCTGCTGCACGTAAAGTCGCATCTGGCGCGGCTGAGACAATTCCGTTCATTCAAGTCACCAACTTAGTCAGAACCATGGAAAAGTTGAAGAAAGAAGGTATTTGGTTTATTGGCACCAGTGATAAATCGGATGATGGTGATTTGTATACCTATGATTTCAAAACACCTAGCGCCATTGTGATGGGTGCTGAAGGTAAAGGCTTACGTCGCTTGACTGAAGAGCATTGCGATACTCTAGTGTCGATACCAATGGCTGGACAAGTCTCTAGCTTGAATGTATCGGTTGCTACGGGTGTTTGTTTGTATGAGGTGGTACGACAGAGGCAGGCATAAAAAAACCTCCCGATGGGGAGGTTTTTTCTTTATTAGATTAATCCTTTAAAACCTAAACCCTAGGGTAATGAAGGTGCAGGTAAATCTTCAAAGATATCAATCAGCTTAAAAAAGATATTTATGGGAAAATCAGGGAAACCATCACCTGATGACTTAATCAAACCAATTGGATCAGGAATATTGAAAACTAGGTCATTCGCTGAATTTAGGGTTACATTGGCTAAACCACCATCATCAGACTCATAATTTGTTGAATTATTCGCAGCATTAATAATTGATGCTGCTATGAATAAAAACTTACCTTCTGGATTAGCGCTTTGACGATTTAATAACTCTCCAAATGACGATACCAAAGTATAAACCCCTGGCCCTCTATCATCGAATTGTAAAGTAACAAGAGACGTTACGATCTCATTCGCATTATTAAGTCCAATACTGGTAGTCGTTAATGAATCATAGCCAAGAAAGCTGTTTTTAGAGGCTTTACTTGCCACAAAACGCAAGTCGTTTAACACCCAACCAGGTCGATTTTCAATTGCATCCTCTATTATATTATTGACTATCGAGCTTCCACCACCACACGAACTAAGTGTTAGGGTAAATAGCAAAGTCGTTAAGACCAATAGTGGTTTTTTCAAAAAAGTGGTACGCATAAGTCTGGTTCCCAAAAAATTTATTAAAAAATACGATAACCAAAGTAACTAAATTTAGCAACTTGGCTTATAGATTTGCTTAAGAAAACAAACTCCCTGTATCCAAAAAGCCATTTCTTTTTAGCTAAAAACAGTTAGTATTCTGATGTAAAATGACACCCCCCCACTTTTTGCGGATATTTAGTGAGGTGTCACTAATTAAGTCGAGCCTAACCATAAAATGTTCACTTTAACTTTATAAAAAGAAAGTTTAGCTTGTTTATTTACTATAAATAACAAGCCCTCAATTGAAAGAGTTTGTAAAATGATTACCTTGTACCAATTTGAATCTTGCCCATTTTGCAGTAAAGTGCGCTCCTTACTTAATCATATCGAACAGCCATTTAAGATTATTGAAGTGTCCCCTTTTGGTATGAAAGAGTTAGATTTCACGGATCATAAAAAAGTACCTGTATTAAGAGATGATGATCAAGTGATTACCGAATCGGCAAGTATTATTGATTACGTCAACGAACATTACGCTAAATTTCCGGTTGATGAAAACACCAAACAATGGACTCATTGGATTGACGATACTTTAGTTCATTACATAACACCCTTGGTTCATCCAAGCTTCAGTACTTCACACAAGAACTTCCAACACATCATCAAAACAGGTCAATATAGTTGGTTGAAAACTAAGTTCGTACGTTTTGCAGGCGCAATTGCGATGCCGAAAGTTGCGAAGAAATTACAAAGCAAATACAACATAGAAAACCCTGAAGCTGAATACTTAAGTGCTATTGATCATTGGTCAAATAATGGATTGAATGGCAATTTATTCTTTGGTGGCGACAAGCCCAATTTTGTGGATTGCAGTGTCTTTGGTGTTTTGAACTCTTGCCATGAGCTAGGCCCAGTAAAAATGGCGATGCAACAGAATATAGCTTTTGCCGATTGGTATAATCGTTGTTTGACGACTATGGCGAGATAATAGGCCAACTTTTAGGCTAATTAATAGGCAAAAGTGGCAGGCAAAGATAATATAATAAACTCAACATAAGCATCCGTATAAGGGTCAGTTTAATTCGTTCTAACTCAATTTTAATCTTTTTAAGTAGGCATTTATGAAAACAACACAACACTATATCAATGGCCAATGGACAGATTCACAAGGTGGAGAACCTTATGAGGTAATCAACCCATCTACTGAAGAAGTTGCAGCAACGATTACATTAGGTAGTGAAGCGGATACCAATGCGGCCATAGCTGCTGCCAAAGCGGCATTTGATAGTTGGAGCACAACCAGCAAAGATGCGCGTTTAGCACTACTAAATGCCTTGCTGGAACAGTATCAAAATCGCAGTGATGAAATGGCACAAGCCATGTCTATCGAAATGGGCGCCCCTATCTCTTTATCACAAACTTCACAGACTGGTGCTGGTTTGGGTCATCTTAAAACGACCATTCACGAATTAGAAAAATTCGAATTTGAACAAGGCTTAAACGATCAATCACCTAATGACCGAATTCATTATGAAGCTATCGGTGTCTGTGGGTTAATCACTCCTTGGAACTGGCCGATGAATCAAGTCATTCTAAAAGTTGCCAATGCATTAGCGGCTGGTTGTACGTGTGTGCTCAAACCTTCTGAGATATCTCCACTTTCATCTCTATTATTGGCTGAAATGATTGATGCTGCTGGTTTCCCTGCGGGAGTTTTCAATCTTGTAAATGGTGATGGCCCAGGCGTTGGTAGCACTCTATCTTCTCATCCCGATATCGATATGGTGTCTTTTACTGGTTCAACTCGTGCAGGCGTATTAATTAGTAAAGCTGCGGCTGATACGGTAAAACGCGTTAGTCTAGAGCTGGGTGGTAAAGGCGCGAATATTATCTTTGCAGATGCAGATGAAAAGGCAGTAGCTCGTGGCGTTCGTCATTGTTTTCAAAACACCGGTCAATCATGTAACGCCCCTACTCGCATGTTAGTTGAACG
>CALFUP010000285.1 GCA_937929875.1 uncultured Cocleimonas sp.
ATAAAGAATGCCACGACGTAACCGTGAACATAAGGCGCAAGTAGTTTTACCTTCAGGGACTTTTTCTTTAACAATGCTATAGGTGTCTTCTTCAACAATAAGATATTCAACCCCCAGTTTTTCAAGGTACTCAGGCAACACATGTTCAGGAAACCCTGGTTGTTTTTGATCTAGATTTACCGCAATGATTGAAAAATCTATCGGTGCTCTTTGCTGTGATTTAAGCAGAATATCCAGCATCGCATAGCTATCTTTCCCCCCTGATAAACACACCATAATACGATCACCGTCTTCGATCATATTAAAATCCATCATGGCTTTGCCCGCATTTTTTTGTAGGCGTTTTTCTAGTTTCTTATTAGCTCGTTGTTGTTCAAGTTCAGCTTCAGTAAGATCTGGAGTGGCAGATGGAAGTTCGAGCTTGGTAATTAAATCAGACATAATTGGGTGTCAACTATAGGTATTTAAATGTGCACGATAATACCCGAGTGTTCGCTTGATAGAAATCATCAAAAAGTGGGGGGGTGTCATTATATTAACGATTAACGCTATCAATTAATCTATATTGTTATCTTCGGTATCGGCACCTTTCGCTATTTAAATCTAAGAAGTGCATCTCTCGCAAAACCTGTACCCACTTCGCCGTATAAATTGAAAGTTGAATCAACGCCTTTTTGAAGTAAGGTTTGTTCTTCATCAGGGTATTGAGCGACAGCTGCGATATGACCTTTAAAGCCCCAGTCGCGAATTGCTTGGGTGCTCTCTAGATTAGCTTCATGATTTGGCATACATAATAAAATCATTTCAAGTATGCCATTATGATTATTCAATCGATGCCATAAGTCAGGATTACTCGTATCACCTTGATAAACCGTGTATGGCGTTTCATGATAAAGACTAACCTTGACTTCATCAAAATCGATACCGATAACTTCGTGATCTTTGTAGATTGTTTGCAGGTGATCAAAAGCACCATGACCAATTCGACCCATGCCACAAATGAGTACTTTAGCCGAACCTAATTCTAAGAGTTGGTCTTCTAACAAACGTTCAGAATGTTCAAAGTTCTTCAAACGTGGATAAAAGCGCTGATAAATAAGATTGTTAAAGACGTTAAGAGGCGAGGCTATGATAAAAGAGATCACCACAGCAATGGCAATAATTGCTAGCCATTCTGTTGTTATCCATTGTTTATTGAAGGCAACAGCAGCAACTATGAGGCCAAATTCACTAAAATTAGCTAATGAAAGAGAAGAGAATATTGCTGTTCGCGTCCGTAAATGAAATCTTACGAACAGCAAGTGGAATAAAATGAGTTTTAAAGGAATTAATAATACTAAACCACAAGCAATCAATAAATTATAGCTACTTGGGGTTATTGCTATGCCTATGCTTAAAAAGAAACCCACCAGAAACAAGTCTTTTAAGCTGAGTAAAGATTTTGCCAGTTCAGCGGCCTTGGGATGTTGAGCAATTAAAACGCCAAAAAATAATGACCCCAAGTCTCCTTTAAGACTGACGAGTTCAAATAAAGTCGAGCCGCCTAGCGCCAGCACTAAGCCGTATAAAACCAATAATTCGCCATGTCCTGCGCGTTTTAATAACCAAATTAGGATAGGCTTAAAAACAAGTAACCCAACGATTAAAGCGATTGCCCAGGGTGAGGGCAATTTACCTGTTGAAGCGGTGAGAAAGAGTACTGCAAAAATATCTTGTACGATCAAAACCCCAATGGCAATCCGTCCATATTGAGAACCCATTCCGCCCTTATCTTCAAAGACTTTTACCGCAAAAACTGTACTTGAGAAGGAAAGAGCAAAGCCTAAAATTAATGCGGAGGTGGTCGATAGATCTTTAACAATAGGTATGTTGAAGCTAGATAAAAACAGTAATAAACCCGTGATACCTAAACTAATAAACAACATATGTATTGAAGCAACTCCCCAGATTTCAGGACGAAGTAGTTGACGAACTTGTAACTTTAAGCCAATGGTAAATAACAATAAAGTAACACCAAGGTCAGCCATTTCATTAAGAAATTCACCGCCTGAAGCACCGAGAATATTGAGTGTAAACCCTGCTAAAAGAAATCCAACTAAGGGAGGTAAGCCGATCTGTGAAATGATAAAACCAAATAAATAAGCTACTGAAATCCAGACAGGGTCGCGATAGTTTATTGATGAGAATAGGGTGTCTAGGGTTTCCATTGGGGTTGGGTCATATTTTCAATATTGTTATTGTCGAGGATATTTATAATATAAATAACACTATTTCTTTATGAAACTATGCATGAAGTTATCAAAAAAAGTAGGGGGGTGTCATTTTTAAATGTATGTGACGTATCCGAATGATAAAATGTGACCTCTACATAGAAAAAAAATTAAATTACCGCTAAGTTGCCCTTTTCTTCTAACCAAGCCTTTCTATCTCCTGCGCGTTTTTTAGCTAAGAGTAAATCCATGACTGCTTTTGTTTCTTCAGGCTCATGCATAGTTAATTGAATTAAGCGACGAGTGTCTGGATCCATACTGGTTTCACGTAATTGTAATGGGTTCATCTCACCCAAGCCTTTAAAGCGTGTCACGCTAACTTTACCCGTCATTTTTTCTGCTTCGATTCTAGCCATTAACGCGTTTAGTTCATCTTCATCTAAGGCATATTCCACTTTCTTGCCAATATCAACACGGTATAAAGGTGGCATTGCTATATAAACATGACCTGCTTTCACTAGTTCTTCAAAGTGTTGAACAAATAATGCGCAGATTAAAGTGGCGATGTGGGCACCATCCGAATCAGCATCGGCAAGAATGCAGATTTTACCGTAACGTAATTCATCGAGGTTTTTACTGTCAGGCTCCACCCCAATGGCTACGGAAATATCATGAATTTCATTCGAGGCTAGCACTTGAGATGAGTCTACCTCCCAGGTGTTTAAGATCTTACCGCGTAACGGCATGATGGCTTGGAACTCACGGCTTCGCGCTTGTTTTGCAGATCCACCCGCGGAATCACCTTCGACCAAAAATATTTCAGTTTGACTTAAATCCTGCGAGCTACAATCTGCTAATTTACCCGGTAGAGCTGGGCCAGTTGCAATTTTTTTACGTACGACTTTTTTACTAGCTTTCGCGCGTGTTTGCGCATTGTTGATGACATGCTCGGCGATTAAATCGCCAATACTAGGGTTTTGATTTAGGTAAAGGCTAAATGCATCTTTCACCACGCCTGCGACAAAACCTGCAGCGGCACGTGATGATAAACGTTCTTTTGTTTGACCAGAAAATTGTGGGTCGAGCATTTTATAAGACAGGATAAAACAGAGCTTATCCCAAATGTCATCGGGAGCGAGTTTCAAACCGCGTGGCAACAGGTTACGAAATTCAGCAAAATCGCGTAAGGCATCTGTTAAGCCAGTGCGTAAGCCATTGGTATGCGTTCCACCTTGAGCTGTTGGGATTAGATTTACATAGCTCTCTTGAACGAGTTCACCACCTTCAGGCAACCAACATAAAGCCCAATCTACCGCTTCACCTTTGCTTTTGAATTCACCTAAAAAGGGTTCAACGGGTAGGTTTTCAAATCCTTCAATTGCTTCGACTAAATAATCACGAATGCCATCTTCGTAATACCATTCAGTGGTTTCTGTTTTGTCAGCACTCAGACCTTCTTCAGTAAAACTGATGTGTAAACCAGGACATAAAACCGCTTTGGCACGAAGGTTATGTTTCAGGCGTTTAACGGAGAATTTAACCGTATCGAAATATTGTCCATTAGGCCAAAAGTGCAAGGAAGTGCCTGTGTTTTTCTTGCCAACTGTGTTTATGACTTCGAGTTCAGTTTGTTTGTGGCCGTTTTCAAAGACCATTTCAAATTCTTTGCCATCACGTTTAATACGTACTTCTAAAATCAGTGAAAGTGCATTTACCACAGAAATGCCTACACCGTGCAAACCGCCCGAGAATTCGTAGTTTTTGTCGGAGAATTTACCACCCGCATGAAGTGTACTTAGAATCACTTCGACACCAGACACGCCTTTTTCTGGATGAATATCGACTGGCATGCCACGACCATCATCAGTAACTGAGAGAGAGCCATCGGCATGTAAAGTCACTTGAATCTTACTTGCATGACCTGCTAGTGCTTCATCGACACTGTTATCGATGACTTCTTGCGCAAGGTGATTGGGGCGGGTTGTTTCGGTATACATTCCTGGGCGTTTACGCACAGGGTCAAGTCCACTAAGAACCGTTATCGAATCAGCGTTATAGTCATTACTCATAATGATATTTTAACCTAAGAAGGTGATGTTATTATAATAGCCCAATACATGTTTAACGTAGCCATGCACCTAGCACAAACTACCTGTATTTATGTAAAAGGTAAAGAGTAAAATATCAGCGTTGTTTCAATAAGATATAGATGTAATTATAAGAAATAGATCTTATTATTTTAAAGAGAATAGACGTCTTTAAAATGCCCTCTTCTACTTTTTAGTGTTTTATACGTTAATGATGTTTCGATTTATCATTTTATCCGCTGTCGTGAAATTGTCATACGCTGGTTTAAATCGGTGATTATCTTACTACCTGTCTTCACGAATAAAAATGGGATAAACGCATGCACTAAAGCGGCAAATGCGGCATACGTAAATTGAACAAAAAAAGAGAGTGCAACAAACATATGTTCTAAGTAGCTTTCATTCACACTGGCGGGATGTTCTTTGAATAGTTTTATCATTTTTAACTCTCTTTTTTGCATTAGATTTTCAAGTACTTCAATAAACAAGCTTAGATAAATTCTAAACGATAAAGTGTTAATTATTATCCCAAAAATTGAGTTATAATTCGTATTATTAGAATTAAATACTAATAAATTAACTATATGTGGAATAAAGAGGAAGTGATGATGGATAGATATGACAAACTCATTCTTGAATTGTTGCAAGAAGATGCAGAAATCTCCTTAACTGATATTGCTGAAAAAGTTAACTTAACTAAAAATCCGTGCTGGAGAAGAATTCAAAAGTTACAAGAAGCGGGTATTATTCGGAAAAAAGTCAGCCTACTCGATGCGCAAAAATTGAACTTGGGAGTTACCGTTTTTGTCAACATAAATACCAATCAACACACAGCAGAATGGTTTGACAAATTTGCTGAGGTAGTTAGGAATATTCCTGAAATTATTGAATTCTATCGCATGAGTGGCAATGTTGATTATATGTTGAAAGTCGTTGTTCCTTCTATTCAAGCATATGATGTTGTGTACAAAAAGCTCATCAAGCGCGTTGATATCTTTAATGTAGATTCCTACTTTGCCATGGAAGAAATGAAAAATACGACCGCATTACCATTGACTTATTGTTGAATTCGATTTTTTTTAAGAACTATATCATTCAAAAAGTAGGGGGGTGTCATTTTAAGCACTATTCTATTGCTGTGTGCAGTAAATCTCATTTCTGCACTAAAACTGATTAATAACTGCAACATAAATCATCTGTTGTTCAAGCACTCTCTGGGTGATAATAGAGTCACTTAATTTTGTAAGAGATTTTGAATGAGCCGAATGCTACGTTCAGGCGCGATTGTAAGTGCGATGACTATGGTTTCTCGTGTCTTGGGATTAGTACGCGACGCGATAATTTTTCATTTTTTCCCCGCGGGTGGAATGTTAGATGCTTTTTTCGTTGCATTTCGTATTCCTAATTTACTTCGACGTATGGTTGCTGAAGGCGCATTCTCACTCGCATTTATTCCCGTATTAGCCGAATACAAGGAAAGCCGCAGCAAAGAAGACTTACAAAATCTGTTAAATCATGTCGCAGGTACGCTAAGTTTGGTGTTATTTGGGATAACCATCATAGGTATGGTTGCTGCACCTCTTTTAGCAATGATGTTTGCACCAGGTTTTGTCTTTGGTGAAGGGCAGCAAGATGGTTCTCAAGCTGATTTAACAGCACAATTATTAGTCATTACTTTTCCCTATATTTTCCTCATCGCTCTTTCGGCTTTTGTTAGTGCAATTCTAAATACGTTTCAAAAGTTTGCAGTACCTGCATTTACGCCAGTATTGCTTAATGTTGCGATGATATCTTCCGTAATTTGGTTGGCCCCTTATTTTGATCAACCTGTTGAAGCGTTAGCTTGGGGAGTGATTGTAGGTGGAGTACTACAATTAGCGTTTCAAATTCCTGCTTTGATGAAATTGGGTTTATTACCAAAACCTAATTTTAGGCGTGGCCATGATGGAGTTAAAAAAATAATGAAGCTGATGGTGCCTGCTTTATTAGGATCATCGGTAGCACAGATCAACATACTGATTAATACCGCGATAGCCTCTTTGTTAGCAGCAGGAAGTATCAGTTGGCTATATGCTTCGGATCGCTTTGTGGAGCTACCATTAGCTATTATTGGCGTTGCTATTGGGGTAGTCATATTACCCAAGTTGTCTGGAGATCATGTTAATGCTAAAGCTAAAGCATTTAGCGAAACTCTAGATTGGGGAGTCCGTTTAGGTTTATTAATTGCGATGCCTGCTATGGTTGGTCTGATGTTATTGGCTAAACCGATCTTAGCTACAGTGTTAACCAACGGTGTAAATAATTGGAACTTGGTTGAGATGTCGAGTTTAAGTTTAATGACTTATTCATTTGGCTTACCCGCCTTTATTCTAGTGAAAGTTTTAGCACCCGGCTTTTACTCTCGTCAAAATACGAGAACTCCCGTGCGTATTGGAATGTTTGCCGTATTATCGAATATCATCTTGAGCATTATGATTGTTTACCCGTGGGTGAAAATGGATATGATTGGGCCACACGCAGGATTAGCGTTATCAACAGCGCTTGCAGGGTACATAAATGCCGGTTTACTTCTTTATCAATTGAAAAAACAAAATATTTATCAAACGGTATCTCAATCAAAAAAGCTCTGGTTAAGAGATTTATTGAGATTAGTGCTTGCCTTGTTGGTGATGGCTGCAATTGTAATGTGGTTAAACCCAGATGATGCTTGGTGGAAAAACTCTGGAATAATGGATAAAGTTTCAAAATTACTAATACTCATCATTGCTGCCATTGTGAGTTATTTTGGAGCTTTGTATATTTTAGGAGTGAGGAAACGAATTTTCATTCCTTAAAACCTAGATGCAATTCTTATTAATGAAGAATATACAATTCAAAAAGTAGGGGGGTGTCATTTTCTGTCTATAACATTAGGTTAATGGATTATTCATTCTAGGATAATCCAAATATAATAAACCTATAATCCTAGGTACTTTTGAATACCCCCAGATACTCAATGAATCTCATCTTTTTGTTTGAATAGGTTCTATCAGCACATTAGACCTTTTACCGTTGATCAAAAGAATAGGAAAATCATCCCTAAAAAAGTTATTATAATTTGCATGCTATCAATTTATGCATAATATATTAAAAATAATAATAATGGTTGATTAAATGAATATATTAATTACTTTATATTTTAGTTTTTTATCCTTGTTTCTTAGTTTTTCAACGAATAGTCAGAAGGTAGAGTTCAAAACAACTATTGAAACAATAACTACTTTATCAGACATTCATTCTCCTGCAGTGCAGCACTTGGTGTCAGTAGTAACGTTTGATAAAAAGGCTATAAAATCTCAGGGTGGGGTGTTAACGGTTAATTTTGAAGTTTCAGAAGCTGATAGTAACAATATAGTCTTTGATCAATCTTTAACGATAAAACAAAATCAAAGCAAAATTACTAAAGGTGAAATTAACGATGGAAAAATAGTGATTATCAACGATTCTCTGAAAGATCAAATTCAAGCTCGATTTGTTCGTAAAATACAAGCTGGCAAAACTTACACAATTAAGGCGAATGAACTTAATCAACATTGGACCGGTTCAAGTACTTTAACAAGTGCAAATCAAATTCTCTAAGTCTATCACTATTGAACTCTAACTCTGAAAAGTATCATAAAAGAGGGATTTCCAGAACCATTGGCAGCAAGGAATTGCCCTAAGGTGGATATTCTAATATTCGTCACTGAAGCATCCACGCCCTCAGCATCAGGAGACGGAGTATAACTATAAGTGACACCGTTATCATTTGAAAAGCTTAGACCATCTGAAGTACTAGCTAAGCCACTAAAATTATAGCTCAATCCACTAGGTGGAGAACCATCAACAAATCTTAATGGACCAGAGCCAGCTCCAGAAATGTCGCCAACATACAGCGCAGTATTGCTTGGAATTACATCACTAATAATTATTGAATTATTGTCAGCAGGACTCATACCCGAGTTTCTCGCTCCGATTGTATATTCAGCCAATGCACCTGGAATCGCTTTAGGATTGGTAGTTCCATTAATTGGATCGGAAATAGTATTTGTCGTTTTTTGTAAGCTTATATTAGGACCGGTGTTTACCGAAACCACGGCGGTACTTTGATCATTGCCATTTTGATTATCGAAATTACTTCCTGTTACGTTGGCAGTATTACTCACAGATGGAATTGCGGCAGATGAAACCGCTACTGTTAATACAATATTCGATGTACTTGAACCTACCGCTAAGTTTCCTGAACGAGTACACGTTACATTTTGCCCTGTTGCACTGCAGCTCCAACCTGTTCCTGTTGCAGATACAAAAGATAAACCTGCTGGTAAAGTATCTGTAACGACGATATTTCCAGGTTCAGGGTTGGGTCCTGCATTATTTACTACAATATTATATGTGGCATTCGTACCCACATTAAAGCTACTGCTGGCCGTTTTGCTGATTGCAAGATCAGATACAGGCGTATTGGTGACGCTTATTATTTCTGATGAAAGTATTACTAAATCTCCTCCACTACTGTAGGTTGAAGTTGCTGAAGTGTCTCCAGCACTAATATGACTGCCAATAGGGTAGGCATCATAATCAACTCCATAAGAGTTATTATTCGGTGAACCCGAAGATGGTGCTGTAGAAGCAATATTACTGCGAGAATTAAATTGAGCATTCGCAGGATTAGTCGCATCAGTTAAGGTATTGCCATTAAAAACTAGGCTTTCGCTCAAGCCACCTAGAGTAGCGGAATTACCGGCATCTCCTTCCCAGGTTATAGTTGCATGCTTACCGTTAATGGGAGAGTTAGGGACTCTAAAGTTGTTTGGTGTAAGCGTGATACTACTCCCTCTAAAAGCTTGAAAACCTTCAAAAAGGTTTACCACTCGAAAATCTTCACCCGCATCTTCATAGATAATTACTAGAGACCAGCCAGCAACGACGGCTGAAACTTGACAATGTTGTCCTCCAGTTGTTACAGCTAAACCACTAAAAGTATAAGTGCCGTTACGTTCTATGTTAACTTGTGAAGTTACATCAGCGACTCCACTGAAGAAATCTAAATTATAAGGACCCGTAGTATAATTTGCGGTGTATTGTCTATTTGTGGGAGCCGTTATGGTGGTGCCCTCAAAGGTCACTGTATAATCAGGTGTGGAACCAGAGCCCGCCCAGTATAAATGAGCAGCACTAATGGTTGCTCCTGCTGGAATGCCAGTAACTACAGCTGAATTAGTATTATTGGTAGGCATTACTGCACAAGCATTTGTTGGGCTTGTGCGTCTTGTTGCATCAATACCTACGAAATTGACATTTCCTGCATAGCTCTCAAATAAATCTACGGGAGTATCAGCAAATACAATAGAGTTTGTTATAAACATACAAACTAAAACAACTAGTGCTTTAACATTTTTTATTATCAATTTGGTAACCGCTTATTTTGTTTTTATTATTGGTTTTTTAGTTGTAGCTGTATCTTCTTTTTTATCCTTGCGTCTGTCAGATAGATCACCGTTAAAGCTATCTTGGTTAAATTTGTAACGGAAATCTACATAAACGCCTTCGCTAGTGTAGTTACTATTATCAAAATCTTTATCCGTAAATCCTTCGATGTTATAGCCCAATTCAACCCAAATATTTTTCTTTGGATTCATTCCTACTGAAATACCAGCCACATACTCCATGGCTCTAGCTTTCCAGTCACGTAAGTAACCAGTATGAAAGCCAATATCCCATCGTTTATTAATATCACGTCGTAATTCAACTGTAGCTGTATCAATAGTTGATGAACTTGTAACGCCGTTGTTCTCATCCTTTACATATTTGATACCATGATGAATACCTAGCTGTGTTTTCTGGCTCATTTGCTTGTTGTAATGCATGTTATGAATAACTTTTTGTGCTTCGTTATCATTACTATCAGCAAATGCGTTTATATCATCATTGATATTGTCTGAAGACTTTTCACTTACTAGGTCTAGACGCGATAAGAATACAAAATCTTCTTCTTTTGGGTGCCAAGCACTTCCAAAGCTTAATTTGATATCCCTATCAAAGTTACCATTTTCATATTCTGAATTGTAATAACTTAATTTTGCACTTAAATTCTTTCCATTATCGTAATGTCTAATAATACTGGCTAAAAAATTAACCTTGTCGTATAAATCACCATTTCTATATTCTGCACGTGATGTCCAACTCCAGTCTTCATCATTCGAACCTAAGCCCACTGAAAATGCAGTGTAATCATCACGTTCAGCTCCCTGTATTTCAGGCTCATCCTCATTGAAACGTTTTTGGTTTTGTTTATTACCAATAGTTTTCGCTTGATCGATACTGAAGTCAGCGCTGATCTTTTTACTTAATTTTACATTTTGACTCAAGCCTAACGTCGCGTAGTTACGCTGACCTTCATCTGTTCTTTCCTGTGTGTAGGTTGTTTTAGCTTTAGCACCTTTCCATAGGTTTTTACTCAAACCTACACGGTTATTATGAGTCTTGATTTTATTGTTTTCAGTCGTTTCATGCTCTGCGAAAATACTAAAGCCTTGAGCAACTTTTACGTCCACTCCAACAATTAAACGATCAGGGCTTAATTCGCTGCCATTTTTACTAGAGATGTTTTTCTCAAGGTCTGTTCGTAAAGTTACTCTTTCATTATCAGTGGTATATTGACCACCTAATAGTAGCGTATTATTTTCAAATTTCTCTGTTGTATTATTGTCACCTAATAGCTCTTCTTGTGTATGTCTTAATCCTGCATTAATTTCATATTGTTTAATCTGTTTAGAAATTCTTACTTGCGCTAGATGACGTTTATTATCGTTATCTAGGTTTTTTTCAACTGATACTTCTGAGTCGACTCGAGTATCCTGATTAATTCTATAGTTAAGTTCAGCACCAATTTTTTTAGTTCCAATTTCACTACCTTGAGAATCAATCCCAAAGCCAGTTTCTTGTTTTTTTAGAAATAAGCGAGCTTCCATATTCTCGATTTCTTTTTCAAGTTCGATTAAGTAAGCCGCTCGTTTTTGATTTTCACTGGCTTCTGTTGTTGATTGTGCAACTTCAACCCGTAATTCCGTATCTGGTGTTATCTTGTAGGTAAGATCCGAAGCGACAAGTTTGTTATCTCTTGTATCGTTTTGACCTTCATGGATAAAACTAACGCCAGTTTCTAGTTTTCCATCTCTGGTTTTAAACGCTACTCTGCCACCAGCTGTAATAGCTTTGTTGGTATCTTCTTCAGAATCATAATCTACAATAATTATATTAGGGTTAAAGTCACTATCTCGACTAGTAATAGGGAATTTAAAGAATAGAGATCCGTCACTATAATCAATATTATAGTCTTGATAGCGACTGAGTTGACGTGTCTCAATAATCTTATCCGAACGAAAACGATCACGAGTTTCAATGGTGATGGTCTCACTGTTAGGTATGATTTTATTATTTAAATAATATAAACCTGAAGTACCATCACCCGGGATTTCTTCATGATGGTGGTTGTTGCTTGTTTCACTTATAAAGCCGTTATAGCTGAAAATTTCGCCTTGGTATTCTGTCTTTATCCCGCTTAATGTGCGTTGGTATTTTGCTAGTTCAGTAATTGACATATCTGTCTGATAATCACCAAATAATGCATAGAAGCTATCTTTCTCAATCTTTAAGTATAGTTTCTCTGAACTAGGTGCATCATATTGACTATTACTATTATCAGCATAGATTGTGTAAAACGCATCCGGATCAATATTTCCATTTAATTGGCTGCCAACTTCTCGGTCATGTTTGTGCGTATCATATGCAATGGTTAAAAGGTATTTGCCTTTGACTTGTCCTTTAGCAAAAAAGGCAATTCGACCGCGCTTACTAAATTCATCAGTTTTATTTAAATCGTTGAGTGATTTCATATTACCAGAAAGGCGATTATGGGCTAGAGTACCTTCTGCTATACCTACCATGATCCATTTTCTCAGTGCAGGTTTTAACCAAACAGATATCTCAGAGTTTTTACTGATTGATTTTGAATCAGAGAACTTAAGGTTTAACTTAACATGCCCAGATTGAGTAGTTGGGTTAAGTTCGATTCTTGCAATACCATCTTCTTTTATATCGTACTTATATACTCCAGAAAGTGATTCATTCAGATCACGGTTTTCTGATTCATCTGTGTTTTGTGTTTTGACACTGAATTTATTGTTTTCAATAGTGAAATACCCATGGGTATTAGCGCGCATTGGGAAGCCATCTTCATCCTTTACTTTTAGTGTTATAACAGGAGAAGTTTTACCATCCGCAATTAAAACTGACTCTTCTTCAAGCAGTTCTGCTGAAGCGGGCTTACTAGAGAAATGGATATTATGTGTTTTTCGTTCAATTTCATTTCCTGATTTATCTTTTAATATCGCTAGCAAAGTATTATTTTTAATTTTAATGTCAATATCTACGCCAAGCCAACGCCTTACTGTGACAGTACGAGCTTTATTTGTATCACTGCCATCATAATTTAATGGACTAACCTTTTTTCCATTTAGGAATAACTCAACCTTATGTTGAGGTGAACTTTTAATGAATATCTTTGTTGAGGCAACAGCAGGAACGTAGTTGTTTTTAGGCCATAATATTTCAAAGCCTTCTTTAGCAGTATCTAGATAGTTTTCATTAAATAGTTTTAATGGATCCAAAGCTTTATGCGCTTTGATAATTTTTGTTGTTTGTTTGACATAACCTTTAATAGGTTGAACATGAAAATCCACATTCCATAGAGTACCAGGCTGAAGGTCTACAAAATGAGATCTAGCCTCTTTGGCTTTTCGAGTATTGTCATCACATAACAATGGCTCGTACCCAGGAATGCTTTCGGTATCCAGTTGTAATACATGAGCTCCTGGATATACGCCTTCCATATGCCAGAAACCCTCCGTATCAGTTAAAACACTTCTACCTGTTTCCATATAAATACGAGCTTCTCCTAATACTTCAGGTGGCTCTTTATTTTCATCAGATTCTGTTCTACAACCAATATAAACACGTCCTGTGAGGATATTTTTACTTCTCATCAAATCATCTTTAATTTTAACGATCACTTGAGCTGTATTTGAACGTAAAGTATCACTTCTAAAATAGGCTGTATTAATTGCATCACCAACTTTTGCTCCAGCAGATATTTTAGTAACGTATTCGATTTTCCAAGAGCTACCTGCAGCCATATTACTTAACTTGAAAGTAAGAGAGCGACCATCGACAAAAATATTATTGATCAAACGATTACCGTTAAGTTCTGTAGTGTTTGGTATGTAACGGAAACCCACTGGTAAGGTATCAAGAACTTGTAGGTTTTCTAGATTGAAGCCAGTAGTATTTCGGAATTCAAGTGTGTATCGAACCAATTCACCTATAGCTGAAAACTCTTTGTCTGCTTTCTTTTCAATTTGTAATTGTGTATCCGGTACGATTAGAGCAGCAGTTGCACTGCTATCAGTATTGTCTTCATCGTCTCTATAACTGACGTTAATTTTTACTCCATCAGCAATAGTTAAAGTGCCATCTTGTTTATTTGTATTATCCGTACTTGTTAACACAATTCCTCTGAATACCCCAGAGTTTGGAGAAGTTTCAGTCAGAAGTAGTATCTCAGTATCATTAGTACCGGGAATGCGTACTGTTACTTCGATAGTTTCAAGTTTTTGAGAATCAACGTTTTGATCAAGATCAATAACCTCAATAACTACAGGTTCACCAGCACTATATTGATCAGCCTTAACTGTCGGTTGAGGTGTGGGTAATGTGATTGTTGTACCATCAAGTAATGGGATATTATCGATTTCTTCAAAATTCTTACCACCCTCCTGATTAGTGTTATATGAAGTGGGTTGAATGATAGAACTGACACCTGAACTATTTATTTTCAAGAAATTGATTGTTGAAGGGGTTCTTACAATAACTGATGCCGTAGCAGCCAGTGAAGACGCGTAATCACTCATTACTTGAGCTGTATTTATATTCTCACCTGGAGCAGCATCTTCATTAACTTTAACCTGGTAGTTTACACTTATTGATGATTCACTCTCTAAAGACTGAATTTTAAAATCAATGCCATTCGCGTTTGTTACTACCGCATTTGGAGATAATGAAACTGTATTTGACGTTGCGCTATCAGCTATATAAGAGAATCCTTTGGGTAAAGTATCTTTAATAACAATATTATTTAAAGGTCGAGTTAAAGGATTAGTTAGGATAATTGTGTAATCAACAATTTCTCCTTTATTGACTGATGTAGTAGTGGTTGATTTAGTTAAAAGTATTGAATCATCAACAATATTTACGCTCGCAGTTGCGGTGTTTGAATTTGCGTTTGGATCATTTGCAATTAAATTGGCCTTATTAACAAGTATACGAGAACTGTTCAAAAGACTTTTAACTTTCACTTCATATTGCAATGTTGAAGTAGAACTTTCTAAAATTGTTCCTAATTCAAAATTAAGCTCATTATTTTCACTTAACGAAATAGAACTTTCATCAAGAGCGTTTCCGTTTAGTGAAGCAGAGTTTGTAATATATTCAACAGATTGAGGTAAATTATCAATAATTTCTGCACCCAAAACACTACTTTCATTATTATTTTTAATAGAAAGACTGTATTCAACGATATCGCCAATTTTGGCGTCGGAAATGTTCGCTGTTTTTATTAATTCCAAAGGTGTTTTAGGAATAACAATAACAGGTATGATGATATCAACGTTTGCTTGAACCTGAGAAGAAGTTGCAGTATCAGAGCTAACACTAGCTCTATTACTTGCTATACCGATAGGGGTAGCAGCACTAACATTTGTTTGATAAGTAACATTTACATTTGAATTAGGCGCTATAGTACCTAATTCAATCTCTAAAATATTACCTACTAAAGAAACAGCACTTGAACTCAGGGCTAGGGTATTAAGTTGAGCTGAGTTGTTTACATAAATAAAACCAGACGGTAAAACATCTCTTATAACGACATTACTTAGTGATCTAGTGTTGGGGTTTATTACTGATAATGTATAAGTAATAGTGTCCCCAATTACAGCTGAAGAAACGTTTGCGCTTTTTTCAAGCGTTATGATATCTGTTGGTGCAACAACCGTATCTTTTGTGAATTGTACTTTATCTGTAACACTTAAATCGTTCCCATAAATAGTAAAATTTGCAGTTGCAGTATTCGTAATTATGGGTGCAGCTTCGACTGAAGTGAGAGAAAAGAAAAAGCATATTAATAATATACTAAATATACAGTGCACGAATGAACCTTGAAAAAGTGAATACTTTTCCTTAACTTTAGGTAAAAGCTGGCTTTTATCTTGAGTTGTAAGGTAATTAGGGTTCATGTCATTTTTAGTCTTATTTTTATTAGTGCAGAGTTTGAACTTTCATCGTGAAGCCAATATAGGCTTCACGATGAAAGAGTTTTGGTAGTTTCTATTAGTTAATAGTTGCAGTTACTACCAAAGTTGCAGTTTGACCTGCTGTTAATGCAAATGGTGCAGAAGAAACATTTTGACCAGCTGCAGATGCAGTTGAGCTAGTGCCTCCACTTATCGTTGTTGATACGATAGTCAAGTTGGCAGGAATAGCATCACTAATAACAATTCCCGTTGCATCGGCAGCACCAGTAGCGTTAGATACCGTAATCGAATATTGAACAGTCGCTCCAGGAATACGCTTAGGATTTGTAGTGCCATTCGAAGGATCAGAAATTATTGCTGAAGTCTTTGCAACAGTAATATCTGCAGTATTTATTACATAAGTACTTGTTGCAGAATGTGAACCGTTTCTATTCGCTCCATCTGTAGGAGTACCAGTATCATCAGCGAAAACAACTTCTACGCCAGCCGCAGTATCTGCACCAGCACTTTCAGTCACGCCATTGATAGATGCTTCTAGATCAACAAAAGAATCTGCACCGTTTGCTACTGCTCCACCAGCGGCAGGAATATCACATTCAACTGTAACAGTAGCACTTGCATCGGCAGCTAAAGATACTGGAGAAGCAGGGGATGTGACTGTACAACCTGTTGAATCGAAATCATCGCCAGTTGCTACTTGTGAGGGAACTAAATCAAAACTTTCTGTGCTATTACCTTCATTAAGGACAGTGAAAGTAATTGGTTTACCAGTCTCGCCAGGTACTGCTGGTACGTCTGTACCTGTAGTTACCAATATATCGACTTTTTTATCCACAACAAATGTAGTTGCAGTACCGTTTCCATCACCTGGAGTACTATTACCTGCTTCAGAACTTTCAATTTCTGTTTGAGGTGTACCACCAACAGAATATGTGATTTCTGCCGTGTTATCGATATCTGTTCCAGCAGCTGTTCCCAATGCCCATGCACTATTGCTAGCTACTGTAAGGACAGCGACACTGGCTAAAGTTTTAATTATTTTCATTTTTTTCATTGTAGTTTTCTCTTTAGGTTTGTGATTAAAAAATACTTTATCTTTTCTTGTTCATTATTCTTCGATAGGTATTTAGGGTTTTATAGCAGGCGTGCTCGAAATTGTACTGCCTGTTTAGTTTTAGGCGCCAAGTTTCCGAGGTATTGCCATTGGATATGGGTGTAGTCAGAAGGTTTGGCTAAATAGACTTTGCCATCAGCTTTTTTAATTCTAAGCGTACCTGCTTTCCCATAGTTTCTTCCACCATCGACTGAAAACACAACGTTCGTATTTTTGCCGGTTGCAGAATTTGGTAAGTAAACAAGATTTTCTGGAATCGGGTTTACGATATTGATGTTGTCAGCCGCTTTATTGCTAACGTTTTCAAAAATTGTGTTGTATTGAACAGTTTCACCCGGCAATACTTTAGTGGCTGGTAAGAATTTATAGGATGTTGCTCCATCTTTATTTACAACGACCATTTTTTGTACCTTTGAAGTCACTTTTAGGTGACCATCTTGAGCAGCAACAGCTTGTGAGGCTATTAATACCATTGCGGCTACAGAGCCAACAAAAATTGTATTGATAGCAGTCATTTTCTTTTTAAAGTTATTATTTAACATAGATGTACCCCTTGGTTTAATTAATGATGTAGGTTATTAAGATTTCATGTGCATTACCTGCAGCAAAATTTCCTAAGTTAATTGTTGCTGTATCAACAGCAGATATTCCAAAATCAGTGTTGTCTGTATCACTAATATCAGTATGGTTTGTTGAATTGACTTTTATGCTGTTTAGTTTATAGGTCATTTCTAACGGTGTAGGATCTGTAATGACTACATTTTCGATAGAGCCTATACCTGTTGTATTTACTTGTATTTTATAAGTAACTTCTGACCCCTTAATTGCTTTGCTACCACCGTCAGGGTCAACAACAGATAGAATTGTTTTATCTAAAGTCAACACTGGAGCAGTTGTTGAACTAGATGCTATATAAGTTCTTTGGGCAGAGTGTGAGCCATCACGAGACGCATCGTCCGTACCCGCATCATCAGCAAAAACTGTTTCTATGGTGTTTGGCGAGTCTGAATTAGTTGATTCAATCGTATTAGTGCCGTTTTCATTTCTTTCTACAGTCGCAGTAAGTCCCAGAAGTGAGGTTTGTCCAGATTGAATAGGTGATCCATTGTTATCAACAGGAATATCACAACGAACACTAATAGAGGCTTGTTGATACTGTAATAATTTTATGTCGCCTGAAGTCGGTAAGACGACGCCCGAAGCTGGTGTTCCAGTAACACCCAGTACTTCAATATTACAGTTGTTTACATCGTAGTTATCTGTGGTTAATAAATAATCAGATAAAAGACTAAATTCTTGAATCGCATTACCTTGGTTTTGTAAAGTAAAAGTAACTTGGGCTTGAGAGTCTCCTGGCGCGACATTAGCATTGGTATTACCCGTAACAAGCAAATCAATCTTACGATCAACTACAAAGTCAGTCGGCGCACCATTACCAGTACCGTTAATACTATTCCCTAAGGGTGAGCTCTCAATGGGATCTTGCACTTCAGCATCGACACTATAAATAACTGTAGCCATATTACTAATATTAGTGCCGGCTTCGACACCTTTTGCATTGGTAATAGATGAATAGCATAAAATACTCAAACAAAACAAGCCTGCAACAATAGGACGCAAATTAAATGCGCTATTGTTCATTTTTAATTCGGAATGTAAGCTTTTTAGTTTCATCTATTTTTAATCAGGGTTTGGGTTAATTAGTGTATTTTTTTCAATTATTTTTATTTTTATCTTTTGTTTTGTAACAGATATATCCTAATTTTCAGTCTGTTATTATTTATTACACTTGTGAGTAACTATGTGGATTCAAAAGGATCAATTTAATAGATGAACGGTATATATATTAAAAATTGTCATCAATTTGAAAAAACACATTTAAAAGCACTATTTAAGCGATCAACATAAACTTCTTTATTTATTTTTATTACTCTTTTAGCAAATATACGTGAATTGAATGAACCTAAGATTAATATATGGATAATTACAGATGAGCGGATATGGTTATCAAATTACATTTATAATTTAAGGCAATTAGAAGGATGTTTTCTAATATATATTTAAATATTAAGCACTTAATTAGTTTGTATATGAAAGAGTAACCATAGAAATCATGAAAAAAATATTTGCTTCCTCTTTTACTTTGTTACTTTTACTGCTCAGTTTATGGGGTTTGAGTTCATGGGTGCTTGGTGAGAAAAATAAACAGCTTTATGGTTTCATTATTGAAAACGATTCAAGTGCTTTTTTAAATTATGAAGTGATAAGTTTTGAACGTTCAATTTTTACTAGTAAAGTAAAAATGCGATTGCAATTAAATCAAAATAACAATTTTGCTCAACTTATTGGAAACTCATTCATTGGCAGTAAAAACCAAACAATAGATATTAAAATGTTTCATGGTCCCATTCTATTTGATAAGTCTGGTATCAGATTAGCTAAATCAGTTTGGAAACTCAATTTTGGAGAACACGCAAAAAAACTAGCAACAAAATCAGGTTTAAAACAATTGGTATCAGAAGAACCTGAACCTGAATTAGTTAAATTTAATCAAGTATCTAAAATTGATCTTCTATTCAATTTCGATGATCAAGTCGAATACACGATACCCATCAAAACATCTTTGTCAGAATTGAACGTAACAGGTTATTACAATCAAAAAACTGAACAACATCACGGTAATATGACTGGCGATGAATTTGTTGTAAATAGTCCCAAGCATTCTTTTCAAGTAAAAAATCTAAATATCGATTATCGGCAATTTATAACCCAGGATAATGAAAAACTTGAATTTGAATTTCATTCAAAAATTCCACAGCTAAGCTATAAAAATCCTTCTTTAAAGGAAGATTTATCAATCAATGTAAATTATTCAGGGAAAGCATCACTGGCAAATGATGGTGTAAATGCGATAAGTGAAATAGTACTGGGTGTGAATAAAACAGATCAGCAACTATACCCAATTGAAAAAGCGGTAATACAGTTAAGTATCAATGATTTGAATATTAAAGAGTTAGTCCTAGTTGATGAATATTTAGACAAATTAAATAATGTAAAACAACAGAGCCAATGGCTTTTAGAAGAGCAGGGCGAGTACCCAGAAGGACAAGATCAGATCTGGCAAACACAAGATGAAGCGCTTAGGCTCTCCAAACAGTTACCGTCTTTAGTTAATAAAGTGCTATTCACTATGAATAAAAGCGATTTAAAAAAAGACTATAGTAAGCAATCAAAACATAGAAACCATACTTTTAAGTTTATGTTAAAAACGTTCTTCCAAGATGAACATTCAACTCTGAATGGTTACATATCTTCAGATGATATGCAGCTAACTGAAGAACGCATGGGAGATGGAAACCATTCTATTCTGTCTCTAGTCCAAGCTCAGGCAAATGTAAAATTAGACGATGGTTTATTTCGGTATGTCTCCTCTCGTTTACCTATTAGCAAATCTGAGTTCAAACTGAGCTATAAACAGAATAAGTTATTGATGCAGTAGTGATTTTAACTAATCGTTGTTATCATAAGAAATGAATGATATCCAAAGGTTATTTGAATAGCCTTAGGTGAAAACAATGACTGTTAAATTTCTAATTGATGTTGTTTGATCTCATTACAAACCATTAAAAAGTGGGGGGGTGTCATTTTAAGTAGTTAGAAATGCTAATTTTAAAAAATAGGGCGTTGACTAGTCTTAATGGTTTGACTCTCAATGGCTATAGACATAAAAAATGGGGATTTATTATGCGCTTTTTTCGATACATATTATGTGGATCTGTGTTCTTCTTTTTTCAAATAATGAGTAATGCGGTAAATGCAGAAGTTTGGTCATCTGCGAATAATTATTGGAATGATAGTTGGGAGATAAAATATCAAAATTGGGTTAGTAAAGAATGGAAGCCAGATTTCTTTATGAGTCCTGCAAAACCTGATTACAATCTAATCCCCCATGATTGTGCGGATGCGATTTATTTGATGCGCGCGGTATTCGCGTATGAAAATAAACTTCCCTTTAAAATTCATTACCTAAACAAAAAGAATAAATATATTTCTAATAAGATGACCAACTGGGACAAGCTCCCACAAGCACAACGTTTTCGTGCTTTTGCTCAGTTTATGAATGATCGAGTTGGAACCCGAAGCCTACCCAAAGACAGCTTTCCCATTGAGCTGGCACAAATAAAAGCAGGGGACTTGTATGTTGAACCAGGTACGCATTCTTATGCAATGACAGGGATTACTGATACGGGTGTCACTGCGATTATGAGTTCGACCACCCCCGCATCCCCAAAACATATGATTCAGTTGTATTCTTATCCCTTTTTTATACCGAGTGATGCGGTAGGTCAAAGTGATGGCTACCGTCGTTTCAAATGGCCTCGTAATATTGACAAGCCCATGCAACAACAACCGGGTTACAGTAATGAGCAATATCAAATAGCGCAGAAAGTAGGGCTAGATTATGTGCCTTTCACCGATGTCATCTCTAAAAAGCTACGACGCCGAGAAGAGCCTCTGGAAGAGAAAACAATGCGTTTAATGCACAGCTTGTGTTCGTTCGCTAAAGAGCGTGTTAACTATGTAAATGATGGCATCGCTTTTATAAAGAAATTGAAAGCTAGTGGTAAACGTCAATGTATGACTGCCACCGAGTATGATTACTATTCAACCCCTTCACGCGATAAACGCTTATTTCGTTTCTTTAAAGAAGTCGAAAAAATTGCTTATGAAGGCGGTCAATTAACTGAAGATCAAGTGAATGCTCAAGTACTTGCAAGAACTATATTTCACCCAGAATTACCAGATGGTCTATTAGATCAGTTAGATAAATTTTGTGGTTTGGCTATTTACCCTGGCGATGACAAAAAGCATATTAATCTTCGTCAGTTATGGGAAGCTATGGCGAAAGGCAAAGTATCTTCTGATCCACATGCGCCATTTGATAGTCGCTGGGGTTTAACTGATAACAAGTTTGTGGGATCATGCCCCACCTTTTAAACAGTAGTGATTATTCGTTTAAGAAATTAAAAAAAAGACACCCCCCCACTTTTTGGCTGATTTTAATATTCACATTAAAAATAACATCAAAAAGTAGGGGGGTGTCATTTATTGCACATCAAGTATTTACTATATCGGCAGGCATAAATGGCACGTAGAAGTAGAAAACAAAGACTCCCTTTAGAAGCATTTCCAGCGACAATCGATTCACTGAGTCATGAAGGTCGTGGCGTAGCGCATATTGATGGCAAAGCAACGTTTATTAGTGGCGCCTTACCTGGCGAGAAAGTCACTTTTATATATACGTCTAAAAGTCGTAGTCACGATGAAGGAAAGATTGATACGGTGGTTGAAGCTTCGCCAGACCGTGTTGAACCAAAGTGTCAACATTACGCTATTTGTGGGGGCTGTTCTTTACAACATCTAAGCTCTGAAGCGCAAATTCGATACAAACAACAATCGATGCTCGAAGGTTTAAAACATCTAGGCAAAGTAGAACCTGATGAGGTTTTTGAGCCGATTATAGGTGATTCTTGGGCTTATCGTCGTAAAGCCCGTCTTGGTGCAAAATTTGTCATAAAGAAAGATAAGGTCTTGGTGGGTTTTCGTGAGCGTCATGGCGGTTTTCTTGCAGATATTGAAAGCTGCGAAGTGCTGCACGAATCTGTCGGTAAAAAACTCAAAGACTTCCAAAATCTGATGTTCGATATGGAGTCTCGTGATACGACGCCGCAAATTGAAGTTGCCATTGGTGATGAAAATACGGCTTTAATCATCAGACATCTAAAACCACTTTCTGAAGCTGATCAGAATGCTTGGATTGGTTTTGCAAAAACAAATGACTTTCAATTATATCTACAACCTAAAGGACCTACTACGGTACATTGTATTTGGCCACCTGCAGAAGATCTTCAAACCTTATATTACGAACATAAATCCTTTGATACAAAAGTTGAATTTGGTCCACAAGACTTCTTTCAGGTAAATAGTAGTATCAATGTACAGATGGTACCGCGTGCAGTTGAATTATTGAAATTGACTGGAAGCGAAAGAGTATTGGATTTGTTTTGCGGTTTAGGTAACTTTACTTTACCCATCGCCAAGCATGCGGCTCACGTCACCGGTGTGGAAGGTGACTTAGTGATGGTGAAACGTGCGCGTGAAACGGCATTGGCTAATGGCATCGAAAACACAGATTATTTCGCCTCTAACCTGATGGGTACTCCAGAAGAATTAAAACGCGAACCTTGGTTGAAACAAAAATACGACTGTATTCTTCTCGATCCTCCTCGTTCTGGAGCAAAAGAAATCATTGAGCATTTTGGTAAATTAAAGGCTAAACGGATTGTTTATGTATCCTGTCATCCGGCGACGCTAGCGCGTGATGCGGGTGAATTAGTGCATACCCACGGTTATAAGCTTATCGGAGCAGGGGTAATGGATATGTTTCCACAGACTGCTCATGTGGAGTCGATTGCAGTCTTCGAAAAGAAGTAGATTTATAATCAATAAACCGTTTTTGACTATTTTATAGCCCTCTATCTGAAAAGATTGGAGTATCTGCTCCTATATCCATAAGCTTTGTGAATGAGCCAAACAGAACGCATACGATACTTTGTTACTGGATATAACTTCACTGAAATATCCAGTCGTAAAGGATCTATTGAATATCAATTAACTGATGATTTCGGAAACGAAAGAACGGTTACTGCGATGGCTAAGTTAAACTTGTTCAATAAAGTCAGTAGTATTAAACCTATCTATCATCGAGAACTTCCTTTAGTAAGAGCGCTAGCTAATACAAAATTAAACGAATCAGTAATTGTAGATTTTTCAGAGTTTAATAAGCAACATCCTCGTGGTTCAATGCGTAAACAAAAGATATCTGTCCCATCTGTGAGTGTTAAAAGCTCCTATCGCGGCTCTATAGATAGTTTTGCTTCTTTAGCTGATAATAAACTAAGGTTTATGAAACTGATGATGATATCTTTGGCAGGTTTCAGTGTACTGAGTTATTTTATGATGAAATTCACGTAAACGATTCCGAATAATTTTGTCTTTATCTAAAACATAACACAACACCAATTTCTCTCTCTGTAACCCTTCTCTTTCTTTATAACATCTATTAGCTTCACTCTATGTCTGTATTACCTTCTCAGGTAAAATGGGGGAATGGCTAAATATGAATCTGTCAATTTGTTGTTTAAGCTTCTAATTGAAGCACGTTATCCCTTATCAAAACAACAACTCCAAGAAAAATTAGAGTGTTCTGCAGCAACAGTTGAACGTTATTTAACCGAGCTACGCGATACTTATGGCCAAAAGGTGGAGTATCTTCGTGAGAGTAAGGGCTACCGACTCCTTAATGAAAGTGGCAATATCGAACTACCTAGTCATTTATTTTCAAGCCAAGAAATCAATGCCATATTATTAGTTGATCAACTGATTAATGATTTAGAGCCTGGGTTTCTCAAAAATGATTTACGTAGTGTAAAGCAGCATTTATCGCGAATAAAAAATAAGTTTAGCAATAGACAAACATTCAGTGAAAAACGTATCCGAATGCTCAACATTGGTAAGCGAGTAAATAAAAACAATCACTTAACCGCTATTACACAGGCAGTATTAAACCAAAAAATAATTGTTGTGGAGTACGATTCGCGTACGAATTCTGATAATCCGATATTAAGTAGGATACTTTCACCGCAACGGCTCACTCATTATCGAGATAATTGGTATTTGGATGCTTGGTGTCATGAGCGTGGTGCTTTACGGACTTTTGCATTAGAAAGAATAATCGGTTTAAAGGAAGGTAAGACTGCTAAGCAAAAGATAGTTAGCCTGAGTGATAAAGAATTAGATTCCCATTATACAAAAACATTTGGCATTTTTGGCGGAGAGATAAGTGGAATTGCAAAACTCAAATTTACTCCACATCGTTCCCAGTGGGTATCCGAAGAGGTATGGCATCAAGACCAAGTCGGTATATGGTTGGAGGATGGTTCTTATCAATTAGAAATTCCATACGGTAATGATTTGGAACTAATAGGAGATATTTTAAAATACGGTAATCAAGTTGAAGTATTAGAACCTCGTTCATTAAGGGAGAAAATAAAGCTTCAGATACAGAAGCTAACAACCATTTATCTCTGAATATCGAGTATTAGTAATTATTCTATTTATGAAAGGGCTTATTCCTCTTAACAAACGATAAGTCCCATGACAGTTTTATAAAATTATAAGGTACTCCCTCATAAATTGAGGGTGTTGAGTCGTAAGATATAACTATTCTTAAATAACACTAAAGGGTAGCGAAATGGAATTAACAACGATTAAAGAAATTTTGGGTGCAGTTTTATTTTTATTGATGATTTGGGGTACAAGCTATTTATTTCTTTTATTAGAATCTGAGACCTTTGCATGAGAGATATGACGGATTAAAAATGATTAAATTCTTCCTATTCTCCTTAAAAATTCGCTCAATAGCCCTGCTATTAAGCTCAATGTTAAGAAAAATAGTTGAAATTACGCTATTTTTTATCTCGTCATTCTCACGTGCATAGGTCTCAATCTATTTAAATTTGACAATAAAAATTATAGGCACAAAAAAGCAGCTATAAAAGCTGCTTTTTTGTGATAGAAGATTGTTGTTTTTCATCCAACAAACGAGTTGTTACTCGATACCACCATCATGTTCATCTTGCCACTTCTGTAACTCATCCCACTTACCATCAGCAGCCATTTGAGCTTGTTTAGGCCATGAACCTGGGTTCATTGCTCCAAAACGACCTTCTGACTCATCGAGAATCTTTTGTACTGCTTCAACTTTAGCTTTTCCAAGATCAGCAAAAGTAACAATTCCTGCAGCGTTTAATGCGCCTGCTGCTTTAGGTCCGATACCTTCAACTTTTGTAAGATCATCTGCGCCTGCAGCTTTATTGGCTGGAGCTGCTTTTTTAGCAGCTGGCTTTTTTTCTGCTGCCGCTTTTGGTGCAGATTCTTTAGCTGGAGCAGCTGCTTTCTTAGCAGCAGGTTTAGCTGTTTTTGCATCTTCGTCTTTATCAGCCGCTTTAGCTTTTGGAGTCGCTTTCTTAGCAACTGTGCCTTTGCCATTGATATTTTGAATTTGAATTTGAGTAAAGTTTTGACGATGCCCCGTACGCTTCTGATGATGCTTACGACGTTTAAACTTAATGATTTCAACTTTTTTTGCACGACCATGTGCAATGACTTCAGCTACAACTTTTGCACTAGCAATAGTTGGAGTACCGATAGTGATATCATCACCATCTGCAATCATTAATACTTCTTCGAATGTTACTGACTCACCGATTCCGGCTTCAATAGATTCAACTTTAAGAACATTTCCAGGCTCAACACGGTATTGTTTACCACCTGTTTTGATTACTGCGTACATTTTATTCTTCCTTCGATACGAGTGTTAAAAAAATAGTTAATTGGGACGTTTTACAAAATAATAAAACGGATATTAACTAAGCCGCGCGATTAAACGATTAACTGGCGTGGTTGTCAAGGTTTTCGGGTCAATTAGGTGGACTTTTTTGTTTTAATAATAGCCCGATTTTAAACTATAAATACGTTAAAATCCCAGCACGAATTAAACTGGTATATGACAGTGTCGAAAAAGTCTAAATTTAACACCTCAGCCTTTGCAAAAAAATACCTTGGATTTCTTTCTGAAGAGAAACGTATGGAGATTTGGCCAGCTTGGTGGATGATGCGTATCAAGGTCACATCTTTAGCTAACGATTGGCGTGAAGTACGAATAACACTGCCGTTAACGTGGATTTCTAGAAATATGGGTGGAGGAATGTTCGGGGGATTTCAAGCATCATTAGCCGACCCTATAGCACCCATTGCCTGTGCTAGAGTGTTTAAAGGCTACGATGTATGGACACGTCAGCTACTGGTTGATTTTCAACGGCCCGGTACCACAGATTTAGAATTGAGGTTTGATTTCCCTATCGACAAAGAACGGGAAATATTTGAAGAGTTACAAAAACGTGGTAGAAGTACTCCAACATTTGTTTATGGGCTGTATTTAAAAGACGGCACACTGTGCACCAGAGTAGAGTGTGTAGTGGCGATTCGTAAACCTGGCTATTTACAAGAAAAACAAAAAGAATTACGAGAAAGGCAGCAAAGATCTTGATTCAAAGATGTGATACAACACAATTTAATGTGTGCATTGTTGTATGGAGATTAAAGAAAATATCAAAAAAATGACACCCCCCCACTTTTTTAAAACCTAATTAAATTTATTTCAGTAGCCTATTTTTGGTCTACTCAAGCAGAAGCCGATTTGTTCCTTAATAAGGTGTATATGCCACCTGAAATCACGATAGCACTTCCAATTAAAGTCAGTGCATCAGGTCTCTCATTAAATATTGTGATACCTATCAATAAGGCGAAAACAAGACGTGTATAACGAAACGGTGTCACGACAGAAATTTCTCCCATTCTCATCGCTATTGTTAGTGAATGATAGGCAGCAGTGCCAAACACAATAGTGCCGATTATTTGTATTGACGCGAGTTTTGATGGCAAAGTAAAACCTGAGTAATCATCACTAAAGAAAAGTAATACTATGCCGATAGGGACTAGGATGAAAAACCCATAAATACCTAGCTGAACATTCGATAAAACCTTTGGTGCAGCTCGAGTTGCTAAATCACGGCCTGCAAAACCTATAGTACCTAGTACAGCAAATAATGAAGCGGCTTGAAAGCCTTCTAAGCCTGGTCGTATGATTAATAGAACACCAATTAAACCAA
>CALFUP010000286.1 GCA_937929875.1 uncultured Cocleimonas sp.
GCTGTGGTTTTTTTAGGAGAAGATTTCGGTTGGGAACACATTGTTGGTCTATTATTAGTATTAGTGGGTGTTAATTTACTGAGGACTAAACCCTCATAACCCCTTATGTTTAATGCTTAACAGAAGAGAAAGCACTGCCCCACAGATATCATGCAAAAAGGTGGGGGGTGTCATTTAATTACTTTAAAATAATGATAAATCAATTTATACCACTCTTAAAACGCCATTCTATAATAAATATATCTAGATACCCGAAAGTAAAAAGAAATAAGGATTAAAAATGAAAATAGCCATTATGTCGCGTAATAAAAGACTGTACTCAACTCGTCGCTTAGTCGAAGCAGCCGAACAACGAGGGCATGAAGTACAAGTGATAGATGCATTACGTTGCTATATGAATATCGCGGTAAATAATCCAACGATTCATTTACGCGGTGAACCCTTAGAGGGTTTCGATGCGGTGATTCCGCGTATTGGTGCTTCCATTACGCGTTATGGAACAGCGGTACTTAGACAATTTGAAATGATGGGAATTTATCCATTAAATGAGTCTGTGGCGATCTCTCGTTCTCGCGATAAATTACGCTCTATGCAGTTGCTATCTCGCAAAGGTGTGGGAATCCCAGAAACGGGATTTGCTAATAAACCTGGCGATATTAAAGATTTAATTAAACTTGTCGGTGGTGCGCCTTTGGTTATTAAACTTCTGGAAGGTACGCAAGGTATAGGCGTGGTATTGGCGGAAACGCAAAAGGCTTCTGAAAGTGTTATTGAAGGGTTTATGGGCGTGAAAGCCGACATCTTAATTCAAGAATTTGTTAAAGAAGCAAAAGGCGCTGACATCCGCTGTTTTTGTATCGGCGATAAAGTCGTTGCCGCAATGAAGCGTCAAGGTGCGCCGGGTGAATTTAGATCCAACTTGCATCGAGGTGGCTCGGCTGAGCTGGTTAAAATCACGCCTAAAGAGCGGGCAACTGCGGTAAAAGCGGCAAAAACGATGGGCTTAAATGTGTGTGGCGTCGATTTATTACGATCGGATAACGGACCAGTTGTGATGGAAGTAAACTCATCACCCGGGCTGGAAGGAATCGAGGGTGCAAGCGGCAAAGATGTGGCGGGCATGATCATCGACTTTATCGAGAAAAATGCGAAAGTGGGTAAGACTAAAACTCGTGGTAAAGGTTAAATTCGTATGGCTGAAGCTGCAAAAAAAGCTAGAAGAAAAATAAAGAACAAGGCGTTTAAGATTGGTGGTGAAACCATCAAACCAGGTGAGAAAAAACTGCTTGAGCTGCCGCTTCCTGGGCTTTATTCGCATTCAAATATTCACATGCCTGTACATGTTATGTGTGGCAGAGAAGCGGGACCAACCCTGTTTGTAAGCGCCGCTGTTCATGGTGATGAAATTAATGGCGTCGAGATTATTCGACGTCTAAAAAACTCCCGTTCAGTCAGCCGCCTTAAAGGTACGTTAATTACGGTGCCGGTGGTAAATGTGTATGGCTTCATTAATAAAACCCGTTATTTACCTGATCGTCGTGATTTAAATCGTTTTTTTCCAGGATCAGAAAAGGGCTCAATGGCATCTAAACTTGCGCACACCTTTTTGACCAATATCAGTCAACAATGTGATTACGGTATTGATTTGCACACGGCGGCTATCTCCCGCGATAATTTACCGCAAATAAGAGCGGTATTAGCAAACGAAGAAATCAAAGAGTTATCATTAGCTTTCGGTGCGCCCGTAGTGCTCAACGCGCCGTTACGGGAAGGCAGTTTGCGTGAAGCGGCGGATAAATCAGACACTAAAATACTCCTTTATGAAGCGGGTGAAGCCTTACGTTTTGATGAAATTTCTATTCGTGCGGGTGTGAGTGGCATCATCAATGTAATGCGTAATATCGGCATGCTGCCAAAATCTCGTAAAAAGCTAAAATTAGAACCTGCGATTGCGCATTCTAGCCAATGGATTCGAGCATCTGAAAGTGGCATTTTGCGCGCTACTAATCAAATGGGAAATCGAATCAACAAAGGTGATGTGCTGGGCTATATTTCAGACCCTTTTGGTGAAGCTGAAACCGAAGTAATCGCCCCCGTGAGTGGCATGGTGATTGGTAGAACGACGCTACCTTTAGTGCATCAAGGCGAAGCTATTTTTCATATGGCTATTTTTGACGAACTGGAAGAAGCCGAATCGGTGTATGAAACTTTTCAGAGTACGGTTGATCCTGAGGATAATGGTGAGCCGAATGTTAATGAGCCGGTAATTTATTAATTAAAAATTCACGCTAATAAATGTTTAACTAATGGCCTCATGCTCGCGACAGATTTTTGTTATTTCTCCCATCGGTATCGATTCTTTTACTAATCCACAAAAATAATCATTATCTTTATTTACCTGATGGAAACGACACGAATGACAAACGCCGAATGACTGCAAATCGTTTGTTTTAATAAAACTCGACAGTAATTTATTGAGTGCCTCTGTTACTTCCGTTTGTGTATTTTCTGACAGTTGCTCGCAAGCGTTAATAAATTTGGGTGTGGGAATGCACTCCTCCAATATCTCCAAGCCTAAACTCGTCACTTTTAAATGTGTAACGCGCTTATCGCTTTCATCACTCTGTTTAATTAAATATTTCTTTTTCTCTAATACATTAAGTGTCTGAGAAGTCGTGCCCTTGGTTTGTCCTAAATATTCGGTCACCGCTTTGGGGGTATCTGAATATTTATTGCAAATTGATAAGTAGTGCAATGCCTCTAATTGAATCGGCTGTAAGCCATATTCCACTATCTTCTGACGTGAATCTGTACGCAAAAGATTATTAATGCGTTCCATGTAATTGTAAATCTGATGAGTCTCCATTTCTATATAGTATCGACTAAATACTATATTGACAAGCGAGCTTATTCTGCGTATCTTAATTATATGTATCGAGTCGATACTATAATTAATTCGAGGAAACACTCATGTTTAAATTAACACTAATATCATCCATTCTATTATTGGGAGCAGCACAAACGTCTTTTGCTGACAGCTCGCACAATCACGGCATTAAATCAGATAAGAGCGCTAAGGTTTTAGCCCCTTTTGATATCGTCCATACAAAAATAACGAGCGAAGGAAACGTTGCTACTTTCCATATGTCTGTGTCTGGAAAAGCAGGAGAAAGCAAACCTGCGGCGACGGGAAAGCTCGCTGGCAGTCATGTTTTTTCTTATGTTTGGCCTACATCTTTAGATAGTTACAGTGTAGGTTTTGAGAAAGGAGCAGGTATCTTAGCGCTTGCCGTTACCGCTCACCCAGACTTTGATGACACGCCTTTATACGATGAGAATGGCGACAACAATACTGCTAACGATGGTAATGTTTGGCACAGTCATTGGGTTGTTTTAAAACCAAACGATCAATGTGGTAAAGGTGCATTGGGTGTGGTCGATATACCCAAAGGCACAAAACCCAGACTTCCAAAAACATGGCCTGGCTTACCTCTTCTTTTAGATAGCCCTGGCTGGAGCCCAACGTTTAATGACGATACTGTAAAAGTTCGTATTCCCTTTAATGATATTGGCAGTGTTAACAAAATGTCATTTGATGGGGTGACTGCAGGTTTACGAGTTAACCAAAGCGTTCACGCACCATTGCTGTGTGTAGTTGATGTGAATGATGTTGCTTCAGGTAATTTGAGCTTACCGGGAAAGGTAAATAAATAATCTATATTTGATACTTAAGCTTGAAGAGGGCTAATAAAATCCGTTTAGCCCTTTTTATTTATCAAGGATAAAATCATATTGTTGATTACTTTCTCCAAGAATATTGTGAAAACAAGAATATTGTATTCTAAAACACACAAAAAGTAGGGGGGTGTGTTTTTAAACACCTAAGTAGAGACGTTCGTGCGAAAGAATGGCACAAGAGAATGGCGAGATAAAAATAGCGTGATTTCAACTATTTTTCTTAAAATTGCGCTTTATAGTAGGGATATTGAATGTATTTTTAAGGAGAATAGGAGGACTCCAAACATTTTTAATCCGTCAGATCCCTCATGCAAAGGTCTCAATTATTATTTAAATACCGTAATCTCTCTCAACCTTTGAAATACGCGTTTTAAAAGACGAGTACCATTTTTCATGACCCAACTTCTGCGCTTGCTGATGTTCGGCGTTGGCCTTCCAAGCTTTAATCGATTCAAGGTCAGTCCAATAGGAGATGGTTATTCCTAATTCTTCTCTTACTGATTCATATCCCAGAAAACCACTTTGCTGAGCGGCGAGTTCAACCATTCTATCCGCCATTTCGGCGTAGCCTGCAGTTTCCTCTTTAAGATGATTTGAAAAAATCACGGCATAGTATGGAGGTTTTGGTGTGTTGGCGATTAAAGACATGTTATCTCCAAGATAAGTGTTTGTGGTTTTCAAGGTCGTTTCAAAGTGGTATCACAATTGATTCATAATATTTGCACATTCAGTACATAAGATACATTTTAAATTAAAGTGATCAATCTCAGACAAAACTAATCATAAGAAATTAAAATGCATAAAATAATTAAGATAAACACGCTTCTCCTATCTCTGTTTCTATTATCTGCCTGTGGAGGTGGTAGTGGAAATTCTAATGCCATATCAACAACGGATGATGAGAATGTAGAAACTACTGAGACAGTTGCAGATGATATTTCTGAGTCTGAGACTCCTGTGGTTGAAACTCCTGTGGTTGAAACTCCTGTGGTTGAGACTCCTGTGGATGAGACTCCTGTGGATGAGACTCCTGTGGTTGAGACTCCTGTGGTTGAGACTCCTGTGGTTGAGACTCCTGTGGTTGAGACTCCTGTGGTTGAGACTCCTGTGGTTGAGACTCCTGTGG
>CALFUP010000287.1 GCA_937929875.1 uncultured Cocleimonas sp.
TCCAGAGCGACAATATTGTAACCACCATAGAAAGGACCAAAGAATGAAACCTTAAGACTGCCTTTATCACTAGAACCTGAAAATTTTGCTTTTCCCTCTGCCGTTTTCCATTTGTTTGTTCTAGTTTGAAAACCTCTATTGAGCACTTTTAGACTACCATCTCTGTTCATGCTGTAATTAGCAGTTACGTTGTTGAGACCTCTTTCAAATGAGTGATCCAGTCTTGCTACCTCATACCATTGACCTAAATAACGTTTTACATCAAAGTCAGAAACTACTTCCACACCCTTTGGAATACTTGCACAGTTACATAAAAGAAGTGATAGTAACAATAGTATTGAATTCATAAAAAACCGTTTACACATACTCAATTTGTCTCTTTAATTACTTGATTTGTCTTTGCTTGAATATTTTTTAAGTCATCTGGATTTTTGGTAAGAGACACTAAAATACCAGTGTCTGGATTGTTTTTTATATCAATATCCCAACTGAATTGATCACATAGCCTTTTAACTATAGCCAAACCAATGCCTTCACCTGCTTGACTCAATCCTCTTCCACGAACATGACGTTCAAATAACGTCGGTATTAAATCTTCAGGTATACCTATTCCCGTATCAGCAATCAATATCTGATTATCCTTAACTGTTATTGTTATCGATCCCTTTTCAGTATATTTAATAGCGTTACCTAAAATATTACCAATAATAATTTCCAGTGCTTTCTTATGTGTATTAACCTTTAAGTCGTTATTAACATTTATAGATAATTCCACCTTGGATGAATTAATTAAGGAATTTAATTTGATTACTTCAGCTTCAATAATATCAACTACATTCGTTGAACCACTATCAGTATCAGAAATTGGGTTTTGTTCTCTGGCTAACAGAAAGAATGCGGTTATTAAATCATTCATATCAGCACAAGAACGACGAATCATTTTTACTCTATCACGGCCTTTATTTGAGATATTAGTTTCTGTCTGAATGAATTGTGCTGCACCATCGATAATAGTCATTGGTGTTCGTAATTCATGGCTAATGTCGGCAGTGAATTGCCTTTCTCTTTCTACAAAAACATCAATACGCTTAGCGTATTCGTCTAGAGCCTCTGCCAGTTCTTTAGTATCCCCACGAAGGTCTTTAGTAGTAAAACCCAGAGAGAAATTATCAGGGCCGGATTTTCTAAGATTACGCGCAAGATTAAGCACGGGTGAGGCAGCACGCCAAGTGAGTTTGTAGGCTATCCAACTGCTGGTATAAATAAGTATCAGTAAAATACTCATCGGAATTAACCCAAAGACTCCCACAAGACGGTCAATATTTGCGCCTTCGAAAATTAAATATAGTCGGTTATTATCAAAATTTCGTATGTAAACAGGAACAGTATCGTGTCTTCCAGACAATTTCATATCAGGATAAAGTCCTTCTTCGAGACTCTTTATCTCGTGAGGAATGTTTGAATCTGATTCTATGGTTTGTAAGTAACCAATAAGATTTCGGGTTCGTGGTAGTGGAAAACTAGGATCTTCTTGATACTGAGAAATAAAAGCATCAGCTTCCAGTTCCATCGCTTGTTTGACCAAACTTTTTTCGAGAATCCATGTAATGGTGAATATACTAATCAATACCGCAAAAATGATAAATAGTGTCTGTAACAACCACTGTTTTGATAGAACTTTCTTAAAATCTAATTTAGATAGCATTGTTTATATTTATTCGGAGTCATCATAGAGTCGATAACCAACGCTATGGATAGTATGAAGAAGCTTATTTTCGAAAGGTTTATCAAGGACTTGTCGTATTGCAGATAGATGCGTTCTTAAAGCATCACTTTCAGTAGGGTCATCTCCCCAAATGTATGTCTCAATTTCACGTCGAGATACCACTCTGTGCGTATTTTCCATTAACAAACGTAAAATTTTAAGTCTGATAGAATTTAACTTTATATCTTGATCACCACGAATAACATGCATTGTTTCAAAATTGAATGATAAATCTGATACAGAAATAATAGACTGATTTGAATTAAAAGAACGCCTCCATAGCGCTTGAACTCGAGCATAAACTTCGAGTAAATCAAAAGGTTTTACTAAATAATCATCTGCACCTACATCAAAACCGACGAGCTTATCATCTAAGGAATCTCTAGCAGTCAACATAAGAATAGGAGTTGCTGAATTTAGTTCCTTCCGGATTTTCTGGCATAAATTTATACCATCGATGCCTGGTAAAGCTAAATCTAATAAAATTACATCGTAGTCATTTTCGGTGAGAAGGTGTAACCCAGTCAATCCGTCACCTGCATAATCTGCAATATGACCTTTGTCTGTAAAAAAATCGATTAACAGTGACGCTATATCGGTATTGTCTTCAACAATAAGAATTCGTCCATGAAAATCAGTAAAACTACTCATAAAATTATACTCAAAAGTGAATAAGAGAGAATTAATTTAGTTCTCCCTCATTCAAAGTTACCTTAGTTAAAAAATACCTTGGTTAAAAGTCACCTTAGTAATTTTATAATTTATTACTGTGAAGCATTATCTACATTCAAAAATTGAGTTGATTCTAAATCAGTCAAAATCATAAGACCTACAAGCGAAGAGGATTTTATATCATCAGCGGCAATCGCAACATACTCTACACCATCAACTAATGTAATTGTCCCAGAATCATAAACTACACTAGTACTTGCAGCAGGAGTTATACGCACTCTGTAATCACCAGCAGGAACTTCAAGCTCATCAGAGATTGTTTTAAATGTAACTGCTGCCAATAATGGACTGGCAGGTAAAGCTGCATCTGGTGCTGTAACATAAACATCAACTGCTGATGTTGCGGCATTTGCAGCAGGTGAACCGTGTACAACAGTAATAGCAGAATTACCTGCAGCAGGACTATTAATATCATCTTGTATAATCAATGTCTCAATAAGGTTATTTTCAAGTGTGTTAGCTGCTATCACTGTATATTTCATATCTTGTGCTAGAGGCAGTGTCGCATCAATTACGGCAGTATCTGTCCCAGCTACTAAAACTTTTATATTAGTGTTGCCTTCATCTACCGATAAAAACCCACTAGCCTCTCGATAGGTAACATTTGTTATAGGTATGGTATCTCCAACGCCGATATCCACCGCAGGTGCATCAGGGGATAAATGAACTGCTCTTAATTGAGGGGAATGCGAATCAATTGAGTTTCCGCCACATGCTACTAATGTTAACGATGTAATTAATAGGGCCAATGTTGATTTTAGATTTGTCATATCAAGTCTCTCATAAAAAGTGAACAAAATGGAACACGATTTAATGGTAAATTTAAGAACGTGAAATCATTGATAACGTAATGTAAAAAAAATGCAAAAAGTAAATTTAATATTTATCTGTTTTCTCAGAACACATTAAAAATGACACCCCCCTACTTATTGGTGCTTTTAAATAATTACATGTATAAAAAACGTGTATATAACCACATGCACAAAAAAGCCCAAACAAACGTTGGGCTTTTAAGAAACAATATAAAATATTTAATTAATTCTTATCTTGATCTACGATCTTATTCTCAGTAATCCAAGGCATCATAGAACGTAACTGTGCTCCAACAACTTCGATACCATGTTCTGCATTCTTACGACGGTAGCCTGACATTGACGGGTAGTTTGATGCACCTTCAGCGATAAACTGCTTCGCGTACTCACCTGTCTGGATTCTGTGTAAAGCTTCTTTCATAGCTAGACGCGATTCGTCGTTGATTACTTTAGGGCCAGTAACATACTCACCGTACTCGGCGTTGTTTGAGATTGAGTAGTTCATGTTTGCAATTCCGCCTTCAAACATAAGATCAACAATCAATTTAAGCTCATGTAGACACTCGAAGTAAGCCATCTCTGGCTCGTAACCTGCGTCAACAAGAGTCTCAAAGCCAGCTTTAACTAGCTCTACTGCACCACCACAAAGTACTGCTTGCTCACCAAATAGATCCGTTTCACATTCATCACGGAACGTAGTCTCGATGATACCTGTACGGCCTCCACCAACACCCGAAGCATAAGCAAGAGCAATATCTTTCGCTTTGCCTGAAGCATCTTGCTCAACAGCGATTAAATCTGGAACACCGCCACCACGAACAAACTCAGAACGAACTGTGTGTCCTGGTGCTTTGGGAGCAATCATGATTACGTCTAAATCTTTACGTGGAACCACTTGATTGAATAGAATTGCAAAACCATGTGCAAATGCTAATACCGCACCTTGCTTAATGTTTGGCTCGATTTCGTCACGATAAAGTTGTGATTGGAACTCATCTGGAGTCAAAATCATTACTACGTCTGCTTCTGCTACCGCCGAAGGAACGTCAGCAGTTTTCAGGCCGTAACCTTCTGCTTTAGCAATTGAAGATGATCCTGGACGTAAACCTACAGTTACATCAACGCCAGAGTCTTTTAGGTTTGCAGCATGTGCATGGCCTTGTGAGCCGAAACCAATGATAGCAACTTTTAAACCTTGGATGATTGAAAGGTCACAATCTTTATCGTAATAGATATTCATTATATTTTCCTAATAGTGAAACATGTTAATATTTAAACAGTTATAACAGAAACTTAGTTCATCTGTTTAACTAGATAGTGAGTGAAGCACTACCACGCGGGATGCCCATGGCACCTGTGCGGACTACTTCGATAATTGTATTATCCTTAAGTGCATTTAGAAATGCATCGAGCTTCTCGGGACTACCTGTCACCTCGATAGTATACATTTTCTTCGTTACATCAATGATTCGAGCACGGAAAATATCAACGTTTAATTTGATCGCAGCGCAGACTTCATTGCTATCTGCACGGATCTTAACAAACATCATTTCGCGTTCAATGTGTGGGTAATCAGATAATTCCATTACCTTGACCACATCAATTAACTTGTTTAATTGCTTAACAATTTGCTCAATAGATGCATCATTACCCTTAGTGACGACTGTCATTCGAGAAAGTGTTGGATCGTCAGTCGCTGCAACAGTCAATGACTCGATGTTGTAACCACGTTGAGAAAATAAACCAGAAACACGTGATAACGCCCCTGCTTCGTTTTCCATTAATAGTGAAATTATATGTCTCATATTTTTACTCAGTCATTCTCAAGCAGCTTACTTTTCTTTATTGCATCTTCAATAGCATCTTGCTTATTAAGGTACATTTCATTATGACCATAACCCGCTGGAATCATTGGATATACGTTTCCTTGTTCTTCAACGACGAAATCAAGAAAGTGCAAGTTTTTCTTGTCTTCAACCGCTTCGCGAAGCGCATCTTCAACATCAGCAGGATTATCGATACGTTTACCGATATGACCATATGCTTCCGCTAATTTAACAAAGTCAGGTAATGATTGGTTGTATGTCATTGCATAACGTTCCTCATAAAAGAACTCCTGCCATTGACGAACCATGCCTAAATAACCATTGTTCAAATTGATGATATTTAACGGTAAGCCATATTGCTTTGAACAACCTAACTCTTGAATACACATCTGGATACTGCCGTCACCAGTAACACAAGCAACTGTGTCATCTGGGTTAGCAAATTGAACACCCATAGCTGCAGGCAAACCAAAACCCATCGTGCCTAAACCACCTGAGTTGATCCAACGCTTTGGATGATTAAAACGGTAATACTGAGCTGCAAACATTTGATGCTGACCCACGTCAGACGCTACAAAAGCATCGCCGTTCGTTACTTTGCAAAGCATATCAACGACATATTGAGCTTTGATGATTTTGTCATCTTGCTCGTAAGCTAGACAATCTAGCTTTTGCCATTCTTTAATTTCACTCCACCAAGCATCATAAGCTGATTTATCTGGAACGATCTTTTGTTCTTTGATTTCAGCAAGCATTGATTGTAATACTTCTTTAACATCGCCTACGATTGGATTTTGAGCCGGTCGATTTTTAGATATTGAAGCAGGATCTATATCAATGTGAATGACTTTTGCATCAGGCGAAAACTTCTTTAAGTCGCCTGTTACGCGATCATCAAAACGAGCACCCACACAGATTATTAAGTCTGCATAATGCATAGCCCGATTTGCTTCAACCGTACCGTGCATACCCAGCATACCAATAAACTGCTGGTCGTTTGATGGATAACAGCCTAAACCCATCAAGGTATTCGTGACGGGGAAATTATATAAACGTCCAAATTCAGTCAGTTCATTGTGAGCATTAGATGTAATTACACCACCACCCGCATAGAGAATAGGCTTCTTTGCTTCAGCAATCATTTTTATCGCTGACTTAATTTGTTTTTTATTACCTTTCAAAGTCGGCTGGTAAGAACGCATAACCAACTCTTTAGGATAATTAAATTCAATTTTCTTAACGGCAGGATTTGTTAGGTCCTTAGGAATATCGACAAGAACTGGTCCAGGACGTCCTGTAGAAGCAATATGAAATGCTTTTTTCATTACAGGTGCAATATCTTCAATACAGGTCACTAAGAAGTTATGTTTAACGCAAGGACGAGTAATACCGACAATATCGATTTCTTGGAATGAATCTTTGCCAATTAAATCTTTAGGAACATTGCCTGAGATAACAACTAATGGCACAGAGTCCATATAGGCATCAGCAATTCCCGTGACCGCATTTGTTGCGCCAGGGCCTGATGTGACTATGGCAACACCGACTTTATCACTCGATTTAGCGTAACCTTCTGCAGCGTGGACTGCACCCTGCTCATGACGTGCGAGAATGTGTCTTAGATCTCCACGATTTTCTGCTTTATACAGCTCATCGTATAAAAATAAAACCGCACCGCCGGGATACCCAAATATGGTATCTACCTTTTCTGCTTTAAGACATTCTATAAATATCTCTGCGCCAGATAATTTCACCTAGATTCCTACCCTGCTTTTAAAACTAAAGTTCGACATAATAATACTAAAACATCATGAAATACACCCTGAAATCGACTGTATTTTTGTCGTTTTACTGATATTGGAGGATATAAAGGACACCCCCCTACTTTTTGACAGCTTTTCTTCGGCTTATCGAAGATAAGAGTCTAATAAGTTAATAAATAAAATTGTAAATACAACAGACACAAAAAAGGCCACACCTAAATGTGACCTTTTTGATAAATATGGTGGCTATACCGAGATTCGAACTTGGGACCCCATCATTATGAGTGATGTGCTCTAACCAGCTGAGCTATATAGCCAAAATTACAGTCTTGCATCTGACATCAAATGAGCAAATTGCAAGGGGCGCTAATATAGTGATTGAATCGCTCACTGTCAACAGTAGATGATGTAATTAATGTGTAATAAATATCTTACAAAAGCAGACGTGATAAGCAAAACATTTTATAATTGCTCGGTTACCCTAATCAAAAATACTAAGATACATGAATCAAGCCAAATTTGATCTTGATGCTTTTAATGCATTAACGAAATTACAACGATCTTTACTCCAGTTAATATCCATTATTTACGCACCTGTTGCAGCGACACCGCTTGCGAGTTGTGCGCACCGTTTGGGCATTAACGACCCTGTCATTAATGATAGTTTTACCTTGCATAGCTTACGCCCCGTGTTGGTGGACTTAATTCATGACAATTGGTTGGAAGGTAGCCAAGGCAAATATCATTGTCCTGAGGCTATTCGCGATGACTTATTATTGGCTGCAATGAATGAAGGAGTGTTTCAAGAATATTCTCAACAAGTTCTTGCATCCTTCTCGGCGACTGAATCGTTTGGCAGAGTGCTCTGGCAAAGTGTTGAGCACGGGCTATCCCATGCACGCATCTATTTATTTCAAGGCAGAACCGATAAATTAAATAGTACCTTAGATTTACTCCATGAGCGGTATCAATACAGAGATTCTGAGCTTATAAATCCTGGGTTTTATCCTGCGACCTTTGGTTCACCTATTAATGCTAAATTGCTCGATGCTTTGTCTGATGACATGTTTGGTGTCGCCTTTATCGGTTTATCTGAGCATTCTCTTGATAGTCTATCTAAGCAGACAGAGCTATGGGATTTACTAGAGTCACGTAAAGAGAATATCCCTAACTTAGCAGCGTTTCAGTTTCAACTGCTTGAACCTCAAGCACGTTATAGTTTACTGGCGGGAAATCCTGAATTATTTCCAGAGTTACCTAAAGGTAAGCACACCCAATCGACTGCAATGCTGGGATCAGAAACCGTAGAATATGATGATCGTCATGTGTATTGGCATATTGCTAATTCAGCTCGACAGTTAATTATAGGAAACGTCGACAGCTCTATACAGGCCTATGACAATTCTACCGACATATATCGTGAAATTTATAACAAACGCAAAAATTCGATGGTGTTGTATGGCAATGAATTTGAAAAATTCTACTTATTAGCCTTACTAAGCAGTGGCGATAAACTTAACCTTGCGACTGCTCAACGTATCCTGAAACAACTCGAAAAGGATACTGACCATAATATTCTTGACGCTTATGCAGAAACTTTAGCAACGGGAATCTTTAATTATAATGCACCGCTCAAAGAGCTTGAGACAGGCATGTTTAGCATACTATTTTATGCTTTGATTAAACATTGGCTAGGTCAAAAGGTGTCTGATGGGATTCAGGAAATTCTAGAATCTAAATATAACTTAGCTAGCAATGGCAACTATCACTGGCTTAGCGCCGAATATGCCCACGCCCTATCTTTATTTGCAGATGAAAAAGCGGACAGAGAAAAGTACTTAAAAGAAGCAAATGAACTTCATAATGAGTGTAATAGCAGTACCTTATTTAATTTAGTAAAACCACAAGCAGAATGGGAACGTGCCCTAAATGCGATGAATCAATTGGTTTCGACCGATGCTGGCGCGCGAAATTCTGATGCTGAAGAACGCATCGTTTGGATGTTAGATGTTGATCGTTATGGCGAATATGCACTGACACCTAAATTACAAAAAAGAACAGCCGCAGGTGGCTGGACAAAAGGCAGAAACATAGCCCTTAAACGCCTTAAGAAAGAACGTCACGAGTTACCACCTTTAACTGATCAAGATCTCGATATTACTGCTTCTATTTTCGAGCAACCTGATTACGATGCTTATTATCATCGTGGCCCTCAGTTTACACTTGATATGAATTTAGCTTGGCCAAAGTTAGTTGACCACCCTAACCTCTATTGGGATGGCGCTCGAAATACACCTATTGAGCTAAGCCAAGGTGAATTCGAGTTATTAGTCAGTGAAGAAAGTGAGAATTTGCGTATTAGCTTCTATCCTCCTTTTGATGATAGCCAAGAAGATAGCCAATTTTTAATCGTTAAAGAAACACCAACACGCCTGTGTATCTATCAAAAGAATGAACAGGTAATGCGCCTAAGCGAAATTATTTCGAATGGCATCGTAATTCCCCGTGAAGCAGAAAAAGACCTACGTGAAACCTTAGGCACATTAGCACCTATGATCAGCATCCAGTCTGACTTAGAAGGTGTGGTAGATGCAGAAGCGATTCAAGCCGATTCGCGTATACATGCAAATTTACTGCCATATGGTGAAGGTTTGCGCGCTACTTTACGGGTAAAACCTTTTGGCGAATTTGGTGCTTATTTCCCACCAGGCCAAGGGCGAGCGAAGCTATCTGTTGAACATGAAGGTGAACGTTATAAGACTGAGCGTAATCTCGTGGAAGAAAGTAATTTATTAGATAATCTATTACAACACAGTAAGATTTTAGATGATGAAGACGAGTTTAATGACGAATACTTATTAGATGATCCTCAAGACTGCTTAGAATTACTTGAACAACTCTACGCAGAAGCAGAAAACAGCACAGATGAAACTGGTGAAGAAATACCAGCTAAAGTAATCATTGCTTGGCCAGAAGGCGAAGTCATGCGCATAGCTTCACGTTTTGACACTAATAATCTGCGTTTAAGTATTAGCCAAAATGGCGATTGGTTCCAAATGGAAGGTACTGTTTCGACTGATCCAAATTTAGTATTATCACTAAAGCAATTATTGAATTTGTCATCGAACAATAAAGGGCGATTCCTGAAAATGGAAGATGGCCAATATATTTCATTAACCAATCAATTCCGCAAAAAGCTGGATTCTATCCATCGTTATGCTGAGCTTGATGGCGAGGGCGCAAAGATTAGCAATTTGGCATCACTAGCGCTCGAAGATTTAACAGACATGGTCGGTGAGCTAACGGTTGATGATGCATGGCGTCAACATATCCAAAATATTGCAGAATTAGAACACCATCAACCAAAAGTACCTAACACTCTACAGGCGGATCTTCGAGAGTACCAAGAAGAAGGTTTTGCTTGGATGAGTCGTTTAGCTAAATGGGGCGTGGGTGCTTGTTTAGCTGACGATATGGGACTGGGTAAAACCGTTCAAACTCTCGCGATTTTACTAGAACGCGCTAGCATGGGCCCTACTTTGGTCGTTGCTCCAACCTCAGTGAGTAATAACTGGGAGTCGGAAATACAAAAATTTGCCCCAACACTTAAAGCCTATTTTTATCGTGAAGGTAATCGCCAAGAGCTATTAGATAAAGCCAGCAAGTTTGATATTGTCATTGCCAGTTACGGTCTACTGCAACAGGATGCTGAACAGTTTATCGAGAAAAAATGGTCAACGATTGTTTTGGATGAAGCTCAGGCCATCAAAAACATCAATGCTAAACGCACCAAAACAGCTCATAAGCTCCAAGGGGATTACAAGCTAGTTACCACAGGTACACCGATAGAAAACCATTTGGGCGAACTCTGGAGTATTTTCCGCTTTTTAAACCCCGGTTTATTAGGCTCTCAACAGCAGTTCATGCAAAACTTTATTACCCCGATTGAAAAAGACAGTAATGATGATGCTCGTCAACAACTGAAAAACTTGATTAAACCATTCATTTTACGTCGTACTAAAACTCAAGTACTGCATGAATTACCGCCTAAAACGGAAATCACGGTTGAAATACCATTATCCGACGGTGAAAGAGCGATTTACGAGGCTGTACGAAGTAGTGCATTAGAAAGCCTTGCTAAAAACAAAGGCGAACGCCAAGGCGGCGGTGAACATCTAAAAGTATTAGCAGCTATCACTAAATTGCGTTTAGCCAGCTGTCATCCTAAATTAGTTATGCCCGATTCGACACTCTCTAGCAGTAAGTTAGATCGATTTGGTGAACTACTTGAAGAGTTGATTGAAAATAATCACAAAGCCTTAGTATTTAGCCAGTTCGTTAAATACCTCTCTATTATTAGAGCGTATCTTGATGAGCGTGGCATTAAATACCAATATTTAGATGGCAGTACGCCCGTAGCCCAACGTAAAACTCGCGTAGATGCTTTCCAAGCGGGTGAAGGCGAAATATTTTTGATCAGCCTAAAGGCGGGTGGCTCAGGTTTGAATTTAACCGAGGCGGACTATGTTATTCATATGGATCCATGGTGGAATCCTGCGGTAGAGAATCAAGCCTCTGACCGAGCGCATCGAATTGGGCAAACTCGTCCTGTGACGATTTATCGTTTAGTGGCTGAAAATACTATAGAGCAAAAAATCGTAAAACTGCATGAGCATAAGCGCGACCTTGCCGATAGTTTATTGGAAGGTTCTGATATGAGTGGGTCGATGAATGCTCAACAGATGCTTGAATTAATGCGCGATAATTAACAATTAAGTTGTGTTTACTGGATATGTGAATATTAGTCTTTACCTATTCTAATTATAAAAAGCCTAAGTTCTAATATGTTTTTTATATTTGTACAAAAGAAATAGTTCAAAAAGTGGGGGGGTGTCATTTTCATCCCCCTTTTTACATTCTCCTTAATAATCGCAGTTCATCTGAATTTTTTGTAATCTCATCACTTTAAAAGCACACTAGTCAAGCGCTCACAGGACAACACAGGCCGCTTCGCGGCGTGTCGGCGGAGAGAGGAATTTGTTCTAGCTGAAATCGAGTGCCGCCTGATATCGGCTGTGCCGATGGAGCCTTACTGCGGGGTGT
>CALFUP010000288.1 GCA_937929875.1 uncultured Cocleimonas sp.
ATGTCATGGAGTTTGCTGATGAGATTGAAGAGACGGATAACGTGTTTGATACTCAAGGTTTGAAGATTATCGTTGATCCTAAAAGTTTGGTTTATCTTGATGGAACTGAGATGGACTTCGCTAAAGAAGGTTTGAATGAAGGTTTTAAATTCTCAAATCCCAACGAAGATGGCGGATGCGGTTGTGGTGAGAGTTTTACTGTTTAAATTCTTTAAAAGCGATGCCCTGAGCTTGTCTTTTAAATCGGTTCCTGAGCTTGTCGAAGGACACCCCCCCACTTTTTAACGACTTTCTTACTTATCTAGTAAATTATATGTTCGACTTTAATCAAAGCTATTTCAAACTGTTCGGTTTATCCGAACAGTTTGCGTTAGACACATCTAAACTCGCAAATGCGTTCCGCGAACTTCAAGCCCAATATCATCCCGATCGTTTTGTTAATGCAGATGATAAGGAACGCCGTGTAGCGCTTCAAAGCACTGGTTTCATCAATGAAGCGCATGAATCATTAAAATCACCCCGTTTGCGTGCGCGTTATTTACTCACCCTAAAAGGTGTTGAGTTTGATGACGAGATCGATACCACAAGTGATGGCATGTTTTTAATGCAACAAATGGAAATGCGCGAAGCATTGGAAGACGCACAAAGTGTGAGTGATGATTCTGAGACAGTTTTGGATGCTGTTGAAAAAATCGGAAAGGAAGTCAAGGGGTTAAGTCAGAGCTTACAAGATGATTTTGTTAGTCACTTTGATACAGATAACTTAGTCGCTGCTAAAGAAGCCGTTTTAAAAATGAAATTCTTTGAGCGTTTGAGCAAAGAAGTTAAAACGCTCACTGAAAAGCTCGAAGACGATATGTTTTAATTTAGAACTAAAATCTAGAAAAAAAACGGCTAAAAAGTGGGGGGGTGTCTTTTTTAGTGAATTTTTAGCTATTTAAATTAGCAATCTCAAACCCTAATATATAACTCAGAAACCTAAATAAACATACAAGCAAGCAACAACACTATGGCACTTTTACAAATATCAGAACCTGGAATGTCAACGGCTCCACATGAGCATCGATTGGCAATTGGTATCGACCTAGGAACAACAAATTCGTTAGTTGCCAGCGTGCAAAGTGGCGTAGCGAAAACTTTGCAAGATCAAGAGGGAAATACATTATTACCTTCTGTTGTTCGTTACCTTGAAAATGGCGATATTGTAGTGGGTCAAGACGCACATGATAGTCAGTTAGATGACATAGCTAACACGATTTCATCTGCTAAGCGCTTACTGGGTCGTGGAGTAGGGGATATCAAAACCTTAGCTGGTAACCTGCCTTATTCTTTTGACACATCAGATGAACATTCTAATGTTCCTCAAATAAAAACAATCGCAGGCAATAAAACGGCTATTGAAGTATCAGCTGAAATTCTAAAAAGCTTAAAGAAACGTGCTGAAGATAGCTTGGGCGGAGAATTAAAAGGCGCGGTAATTACAGTCCCTGCATATTTTGATGATGCCCAACGTCAAGCAACAAAAGATGCAGCACGCTTGGCAGATCTAAATGTATATCGTTTGCTCAACGAGCCAACAGCGGCTGCGGTTGCTTATGGTTTAGATCAAAGAGATGAGTTAAACGAATCAGAAAACGAGCGCATAATCGCGGTTTATGATTTAGGTGGTGGAACCTTTGATATATCCATCCTAAAGCTTAATAAAGGCGTTTTCGAGGTCATGGCAACAGGCGGAGATTCGGCCTTAGGTGGCGATGACTTTGATCATTTAATTGCGGAATGGATACTCGAAAAATCTGAAAGTGAATTAACCCACCACGCTCTGGTTGAAGCGCGTAGAGTGAAAGAAGCATTAACAGATAACGATGAAATTATTGCATCAATAGAGACCAGCGAAGGTGATTGGTCTGGTTTAATCTCTCGTGCAGATTTTGATGAAATGGTTGCGCCATTAGTTAAAAAGACGTTGATGGCTTGTCGTCGTGCCTTACGTGATGCTGACTTAGAAAAAGATCAAGTACACGATGTGGTGATGGTGGGTGGATCAACGCGCATGCCAATCGTTCGTGAGAAAGTAGGAGACTTCTTTGAGAAGCCGCCTTTAGTTGATATCGACCCAGATCAAGTAGTCGCCATTGGCGCATCCATTCAAGCAGACGTGCTTGCAGGTAATAAGCCTGATGATGAAATGCTGCTACTGGATGTGATTCCATTATCGTTAGGTTTAGAAACCTACGGAGGTTTGGTTGAAAAGGTCGTATCGAGAAATACCACAATTCCAATCACCCGTGGACAAGAATTCACCACTTTTAAAGACAATCAAACGGCGATGACGATTCATGTTTTGCAGGGTGAACGCGAAACAGTTGAAGAGAATCGCTCGTTGGCTAAATTCACTTTAAGAGGAATCCCCCCAATGGTTGCAGGTGCGGCACGTATCAAAGTCACTTTTCAGGTGGATGCTGATGGCTTGCTCAATGTACAAGCAGAAGAAGAAATGACAGGCGCAAAGTCAGGCATTGAAGTTAAACCCTCTTATGGATTAACAGACAATCAAATTGAAGGCATGATTCGAGCATCGATGGATAACGCCAAAGAAGATATGGAAGCACGCAAATTGCGTGAACAATTAGTTGAAGCCGATAGAACGCTTGAAGCGATAGATTCGGCAATGGCAAGTGATGCAGATGAATTATTAAGTGAAGATGAGGTGCAAACCTTATTAACAGCACGCTCGCAATTAATTGCCGCTAAACAAACAGCTGAAAGTGCAGCAACAGTCAAAGCTGCAATCAAACACATGGAACACGAAGCAGACTTTTACGTCGCACGTCGCATGAATAAAAATGTGAACGAAGCGATGGCAGGTCATAGCGTTAACGAGTTCGAAAAGTAACAAACATAAATTAAGAGATTTTGTCATGCCACAAATTATATTTTTGCCCCACGAAGAATTATGTCCTGATGGAGCTGCATTTGAAGCTGAAACAGGTACAACATTGTGTGATGCAGGTTTAGCTAATCATATTGATATTGAGCACGCTTGCGAGAAATCATTAGCCTGCACAACCTGTCATATATATGTACGCGAAGGGTTTGATTCTTTAGAAGAAGCATCAGATTTAGAGGAAGATTATTTAGATAAAGCCTGGGGTGTTGATCCTGATTCACGCTTGAGTTGTCAGGCGAAGGTGGGAACAGAGGATTTAGTTCTTGAAATGCCGAAATATACAATAAACATGGTTTCAGAAAACCATTAATTATTTGTCTTTTTCGCCTAGTCGGCGTTGTCAGCATAATTTCAAACTCTCACGTACTTGTTGTACGCTTCGAGCCTGAAATTAAGCTTCCGCCTTGATCTAGACGAAAAACCCTGCTTAATTCGTTATCTTGTAAGCGGATTATGATACTAATAGGTTTTTTGTTTCGACCAACATCGTCGTTTCACTATGGAAACGTAACGATATACTTATTGGCTCTTGGTGAGCCTAAAAAGCAACACCCCCCCACTTTTTGGGGTGTTTTCAAATACAACAGGGGATTGAAAATGGAATTAAAATGGATAGATACACTCGATATCGCGATTGATTTGGATGAGGCACATCCTGATGTTGATCCGCAGTATATTCGTTTTACGGACTTGCATGCTTGGGTTTGCGCTTTAGAGAATTTTAACGATGACCCTGAAAAATCGAATGAGAAAATTCTCGAATCAATTCAAATGAATTGGATTGAAGAGAAAGAATAAAATACTATCTAGGGTGATTCATTAATTTCCCATGCTTTTTACTAGGTCAGTGTTTTGATTAAGACGATTACCCATTCTAATAATGTTGAAATCACACTGACACCCAACCGATCTTTAACTACAGCTCAAACACAATGGGTTGTTTTTGGAGTCTGCTCTTTTGTATTTATAGTGGCATTATTTTGGAGCATGCAGGGCGCTTTTTTTGTATTGCCATTTGCAGGCTTGGATATTATTTTGTTTGCCTACTTTATGTTTAAGATAAACAAAGAAGGCCTGCGTAAACAAGTCATCACTATTGATTCTAAAAATGTCTTAATCGAATCTGGAATAACTGAAGTAGAAGAGTCTTTAAGTTTGTCACGCTCAGATACTTATATCGTGGTAAATCAAAAAGAAAAAAAGCCGTTGGGATTGAAGCTGACTGATTCTAAATCCTATGTTGAATTAGGTGTCTTTTTGACACAGAACGATAAAGTAGAAACGCGTAAAGCCTTAAATCAAGCAGGTTTACGAGAAGTGAATGAAGATTGGTGGCGTTCCTTATAGTTATTCGAATTTATACGAAGTTATTCGGTAGAACTTCTTTTTTATTCAGAAACAAAACTCTTTTATGTAACAATAACGCCGTAAATGAGCCGGTAAAATTAAATTTGCGAGTCAGTAATTGTTACTACACCTTTGATAAAAACTCTTGTTATCATGTTTCATAACGACAATATTTATTGGTTCTATTATCACAAAATTTCCCTTAAAAATTAGCCATATTACCTCAGGTTTCCTTGCCGTTCTGGTTGGTTACAGCAGTTCGGTTGCCATTGTATTTCAGGCAGCGACGGCGGCTGGTGCTGATCAAGCGATGATCAATTCTTGGTTACTGTCATTAGGTTTAGGGATGGGGTTGACCTGTCTTGGATTGTCTTGGTTTTATAAAATGCCGATTCTCACTGCTTGGTCTACTCCTGGCGCGGCTTTGTTGGCAACTTCTCTCGTTGGCATACCCATGAGTGATGCTGTGGGTGCTTTTCTGTTTAGTGGTCTGCTGATTACTCTTAGTGGTTTAACAGGTAGCTTTGAGCGACTGAGTAAAATAGTTTCTCCTGCTATTGCAGCTGCGATGTTAGCTGGAGTGTTGGTACAATTTTGCTTGGAAATATTCACCTATCTTCAGCAAGAAGTTCTGCTTGTGGGTGCGATGTGTATTGTTTTCTTGCTCGGTAGACGGCTTTTCCCTTTGTATGCTATTCCTCTCGCGCTTATTCTTGGTATCGCTATAGCTTGGTCATTAAACCTTTTTAGCAATGAAGAAATAAAATTTGAATATGCACAGTTTGTGTTTACGATGCCGACTATCTCCTTAAGTAGTTTAATTAGCGTTGGTATTCCTTTATTTGTGGTCACGATGACATCACAAAATATGCCAGGTATCGCTGTAATAAAAGCTGCCGATTATGACCCACCGATTTCTCCACTCATCTCTGTTACAGGAATTACGACTTTATTATTGGCACCTTTTGGTGGTTATGCATTTAACTTGGCCGCAATTACGGCAGCCATTTGTATGAACGAAGACGCAGGTAAAGATCGTGATAAACGCTATTTGGCGGGGATAAGTGCAGGGGTGTTTTATCTTGTTGCTGCTTTGTTTGGTACCACCATTGTGGCGTTATTTACAATAAGTCCGAAAGCATTAATTCTACCGTTAGCAGGTTTAGCTTTGCTGGGTACATTGGGGAATAGTCTGGCTCAAGCGTTAGATAAACCAAACGAACGCGAAGCCGCATTAATCACGTTTCTATTTGCCAGTTCAGGCGTTGTATTCTTTGGGGTTGGTTCTGCCTTTTGGGGTTTAGTTGCAGGCATTGTTGTGCAAAAGCTTATCTTTCAAATAAAAAATTAAATCGTTTACAGACAACCCGTCTATAAATGCCAGACATAAAAAAACCGTCTTAAAACAAAGGCTTGTGCCAAAACTTTAAGACGGATAAAAAGTGGATATCATTCATATCCTGATTAATTATTTACGTATCTTTATTAGTGTCTTCTTTTGTTGTGATGACGGTTGTGGTGACGATTTTTGTGTCGATTATGATGACGTTTGTTATGTCTGTAATGGTGTCTGTTACGATAGTGATGTCTGTTGCGGTAATGGCGTCTTGGGTAATTATAATATCCCGCGCCTAACACGATAGAGGTTGATACTGGGTAATAGGGACGATCGACATAAACAACTTCAGTATTGGTCGTATGCGTTTGTTGCTGGTTTGCATTTCCATAGTTGTGCTGATGTGTTCCTGCCCCACCTGGATGAGAATGCGCACGATTACCATGCTTGTGGCTCACTGACGGTTTTGCCGCGACTTGTCTTTGAGTATTATTCGCTGCATGAGAATGCGTAGAGCCACCGTGTGAATGACTAGCAGACCCATTGGAATATTGATGCGTTCTGGCATATCCGCGAGAATTATAGACTCTTCGATCCTTATCTTGGCCAATGGCACCACCAACCATTCCACCCAGTACGGCTCCTATTGCGGCACGCTTGTCGTGATGGTTTCCTGTCGATTTACCTATGCCTGCACCCACTAAGGAGCCAATTAAAGCACCAGATTGCTCATGAGTTGAACAACCGGTCAGTCCCATGGTTGAAGCCGTCATGGCTAAGATTAAAAATATTGATTGTTTCTTCATAATAAAAACTCCTTAAAGGGGAAATAGTCCTAAAGTTAAACTGAGGCGCTATTTGGGGTATTAAATAATGCCTGTTAACTACACCTATAAGTAGTCACAATAAGCATACCGTTCATACAAATACACCTTCTTTACGTAACTTTACAATTAGTTACAAACTTCTAACATAAGGTATTAAGACTTTTTAAATGATAGATTCAGTGAAATCTAATAGAAAATATTAGGTTCACTAACCTTTACAGCTTTTGAAAACACATCAAAAAAGTAGGGGGGTGTCATTTTAAGCGTTATAATTACCGGTTTTATTAATCACTTTTGAATCGAGTAGCTGTTATATGACTGTAGTTGGGGAGTGTTTTGTTGAGGAATTAGATGAATTTACGTTCTTTCCGACTTTAGAGGATAGTTCAGGGCTTGTTATGGTGTTCTTTACAGGGCCGCATTGCGCATCTTGTCACCATTTAAAAAATTTACTAAATACCGAATCTGCACAATTTATTCAGCATTATCAACAATCAAACCTTAACTTTGCCGCCTACGAAATTAAAGCAGATAAAGCCGCTGCATTAGTCAATGAGTTTGGAGTGTTTCATTTGCCCAGCATGTATGTGTACAAAGAGGGTCAGTTTCATTGTGAATTACAAGCAGAAGCGATACCTGCCAAATTAATAGAAGAGATAGATCTAGCGTTGTCTAAACCTGCAGAAGAAGAACCGTGAGATTTACATTAAGGTGAGATTTACATTAAGAATACCTCCCAATCTTTGATGCTTTGATTAGTAAACAATAATGATAGAAGAAAATTATTTCCGACTAAAACTCATCGTCTTTGCGTTAGTCTCTGCATCCTTCACCAATATTTATATTACCCAGCCCGTACTACCAATATTGCAGAATGATTTCATGGTCGATCTGGTCACTGTTTCATTTAGTATCTCTGCTGTAGTGGCGGGTATTGCGCTGTCTAATTTACCCTTCGGTATGTTGATTGATCGTTATCCTATTCAGCCCATTATCTTAGTGGGTGGCGTAATGGTGGCGATTGCGGGACTTGTTTGTGCCATTACCGAAAATTTTTGGGTATTGATAGCAGCAAGGTTTGTCCAAGGCTTATTTATTCCAGCCTTAACGACCTGCTTAGCTGCTTATTTAGCCAAAACCTTGCCTGTTTCAAGTTTGAGTGTGGTAATGGGGTCGTATGTGTCTGCGACGGTACTAGGCGGCTTAGGAGGACGTTTATTAGGTGGTTGGATACATCCACCGTTGGATTGGCGCTATGCCTTTGTAACCGCATCGGTGTTTATTTTAATGGTGACCTTTATCGCAGTAAGGTATTTGCCTAAAGCGCCACAACATTTGCCAACAAATCATAAACGTGTCGGCTTTGTTGAGTTATTAAAAAGAAAAGAACTACTTCTCTTATTTTTCTGTGGCATGGGTAGTTTTTCTATTTTTTCGTCAGTATTTAATTATCTTCCATTTAGGCTTGAGGGCGAAGTATTTAACTTCTCCACCGAGCAAATTACCTTGGTCTATTTAGTTTATATTATTGGTATTTTTATTGGGCCAGTCGCTGGTCGGTTAAGCAATCGTTTCGGCAGTGGCAATACCTTATTGTTGGGTTCGTTTATTTTAGGATTATCCTTGCTGATCATTCTCATACATTCTGTGTTTGCCATTGTGCTTGGCTTAATCGGCGCATGCCTGAGTTTCTTTATGATTCATGCCGCTGCAGTTGGTGCTCTCAACAGTAAACTCTCCAGCGGTCATGGCAGGGCAAATGCACTCTATGTTTTATTCTATTACTTGGGTGGAGGGATAGGAATTACTGCTGCAGGGCTAGCCTATAAAAAAGGCGGATGGAATGTGATGGTTTTACTGTTGATGCTTTTATTAATTATCCCCGTCGTGACAGGTTTGAATGAGAGAAAACAAAGATAAATGAGATAATGAGAGTTTTTACCTGTTCCGTTTATTCGATACTGAGTTCCTTTGCTGTTTGATACAGCGCTTTTACAACCTCAGCCATTTTTACATAATCGAGTTTTTCCGCCGTATCACGATCAGTATGGTAGTTTTTATTTCGATTAAACGAAGTGTCTGTAACCATTACCGCAGGATAATCGTGATACCAAAAATTAAGATGGTCTGAAAAATCGATGCCTTGTATAAACTTCGGCGCATTAAATGAAAATACGGGTAGATCTGTAGCACTTTTAAAGTGGCTTTTCACCGTACGCACCGTCTGCATATTGGCAAGATCACCAATAATTGAAATGAAATTGCCTTTATCTGAATACACCTTATCCATTAAAGGAAAGGGTAAATGTTGTGAATTCTCCTCATCGCTAAAATAGCCAATCATATCAACCGCGATCATGAGTTTTACCTTCTGTTGATCCGTCTTTAATTGACTCGCATGAACATAACTTCCCATTGCTTTGGTTCTAAAAAAAGGCGGTTCCTCAAGCGTATAAAAAGCGAGTTGAATGGGTTGTTTAATCTCTTGAATATTTTTAGATGTGAATTCGGATAACAATCTTGCTAATTCGATTAATCCTGCAACGCCGCTGGCATTATCATCTGCACCAGGATAGCCGTGGGCCGTATCATAATGAGCGCCAATGATGATTATCTCTCGATCGATGTTAGTTTTTCTTGGTTTGCGATCTGTATTAAACTCTATAAATATATTGTGGAACGTTTCGCCATTACTTTCGTAGCTTTGCCGATAGGGTTTTCCAAATGGGCGAAGCTGTTTTTCGATCCATTCTGCCGTTTGATTTAAAGACGATGCTTGTCCTATTCTGGCGGGTAGTTTTTCTGAAAGGTGTCTCACATACAGTTCTAATTTTTTACTATCAACTTCGGGTGATTCTACTCGCTGGATCGAGTTTAATAATGGCTGGCTACCAACAAACCAAATAGTCGTAATAAGTAAGATTAGTGCTAAAAGCAAATTGATAAGTATTTTAAACATAGGATTATTATTATAAATAATATAAGTCCGTAATCAGATGATTCTCTAATGACAGACTAAGGTTTAAGCTTCAGTTCGCTCTTTCAAACGAATATAATGCTCAGCAGAATATTTTAAATATTTCTTTTCTTTATCAGTGAGTTCACGCATTTTCCTCGCAGGGTTTCCTACCCAAAGATATCCACTTTCAAGCGTTTTTCTCGGTGGAACTACACTACCTGCCGCTATCATCGTTTCTGATTCAACCACCGTTCCATCCATTACAATTGCACCCATGCCAACCAATACACGATCTTGAATTTCACAGGCATGTAGCAAGGCTTTATGCCCGACAGTGACATCATCACCGATAATCAAGGCATAAGCTGTTTGTGCCGCACCAATTTTTTCACTGTGTTCATTTGGCGCGTGCGTTACATGTAATACTGAACCATCTTGTATATTAGTGCGTTTGCCTATTTTTATATAGTTTACATCGCCACGAATAACCGTCATTGGCCAAACAGAACTGTCTTCTCCAATTTCAACGTCACCACTAACTAAGGCCGTTTCATCAACATAAGCGTTTTCATGAATGTTAGGGTAGTGTGCTTCAAATTTACGTATCGTCATAAAAGGTGTTCTCATAAAATAGTTAGAAAATGTTTAATCTAGAACCTGAGCTTAATATAAATGAGCCAACAAGGATGATGTTGATAAAACCATCAAAAAGTAGGGGGGTGTCATTTATTTAATCGTCTGTTTGATCATTTATATCATCGTTTATATAGTTAACGGCGGCCTTTCTTTGTCGATAAAATAATAGCCGTTTCAGTAGATTTTATCCCTTTGAGTAAGCTAATTTCATCCAGCGTTTCATCCAAAGCACTGGCGCTTGGTGCGGTGATAATAGCAATCAAATCAATTTTACCGCTGACCGTGTAAAGCGTTTCAATTCTAGGGTTGTCTTTGAGCACATTGATGATAGTTGAACTGTGAACAGGCTCAACTTTTAAATTTACATGAGCATGTAGCGAATTATCTAAATACTCATTCCCCAGCCTTAGTGCATAACCCGCGATTATTCCGGATTTCTCCAAACGCTGTAAACGTTGTTGTGCTGTCGTTCGTGAAACACCTAACTGTCTTGCCAATTCACTAATCGATATTCGGGCATTGTTTTTTAGCGCTTCTAAGAGTTTCTCATCTTTTGCATTTAGTGTTCTCATGATTCAATTATAGTCAATTTAACTAATAAAGTGAGCATATTGATAAATTAAATAGTCGAAAATAGTAATTATGTAGCTATTTTGCGAAGTCTAATCACTTCATACTATTTATATCGCAACGCTTTAGTGAGAATAAGCAAATGACCGCAATGCCACAGCCAATAACGAAAACTTATGAACCCAGTCGTTATAAAGATACGAAACAATATATAGGGTTTCACGCCTCTAGTGAGCCTGTCTATCTTTTTAGTGATACAGCGCTGTTAGAACGAGTGACTGAGTTTAATCGTTTGTTTAAAGGTGAACTAAGCTATGCGGTTAAAGCCAACCCTGAAACACTTTTGTTAGATTGTCTGTGGAATTCTGGGGTGAAGAGTTTTGATGTTGCTTCACTAGGTGAAATAGAACTAATTTCTAATCGCTTTAAAGGGGCGCATTGTCATTATAATAATCCTGTTCGCTCTGATGATATGACCTCAATTGCTGCACATAAATATGGCGTGCGTTCATTTGCAGTCGATGATATGGCGGGCTTAATTCAAGTTTCTGCATTGGGATTAACCGATGTTGAAGTCAGTATTCGTTTTAAACTTGATCATTTTGATGCGGCCTATGACTTCGGTAGCAAATTTGGTGCGGATAGCAAACAAGCTGCGGTTATTGTGAAAAAGGCGAAAGACTTAGGAATGCGATGCTCCCTAACGTTTCACCCTGGATCACAATGTGCCGATGCAACAATGTATGTTGCACATATAAAAGCGGCGGCACAAATTTCTAAGGAAGCGGGAGTTAAATTACATCGTCTCAATGTTGGCGGAGGTTTCCCACTACCTTATGAAAATACCAAACTAGCTTCGCTCGAACAATATATGCAAGCTATTCAGAACGCAGTAAAGATTCACTTTGGCACTGATGCACCCGCACTTTTGTGCGAGCCAGGTCGTGCCCTTGTTGGAACATGTGCTTCATTATTAACGCAAGTCATACGAATTCGCGAAAACGGCGAGGTGTTTATTAACGATGGAATATACGGCGGTTTGCAGGAGCAAATGCTGGTTAAGTTAGATCTACCGTTTCGTATATGGCGAGGAGAAAAATTAGTTTATAACTCGATAGATGGAAAGGGAAACTGCACCGAAACTACCGTGTTCGGGCCAACCTGTGATCCGGTTGACCGCTTGCCTAATACGCTTGCTTTGCCTCATAACATACTAGAAGGCGATTATATTGAATTCGGTTTGATGGGAGCTTATGGGTCTGCAACGGCGACACGATTTAATCATTTTAAATCAGAAAAATATATTGAGGTACAAAAAGGCTTTTCAACTCATAGCTAAAAAATGACAGTTCTTTTGGTCACTCGTGATGAGCTTAGTCAATATTGAGTTTAGTGAATAATGACACCCCCCCACTTTTTAGTGTTTTCGTAGAACGATATTTAAAATGAGTTTGAGTGTGACATTAATCGGTAATCCGCATTTAAGCCTAGCTTTGAAATGACACCTTGGCCATCAACCCAGGATTATTATCGCTAAGGCTTATCTGGGCATTATGCAAATCGACGACTGCTTTTACTAAGCTCAAACCCAAGCCATTTCCTTCGGTGCTGCGTGCGCTGTCTAAGCGATGAAAGCGTTTGAAGACGTTTTCATGTTCTGATTCTGGGATGCCTGTTCCTTGGTCACTAATGGTTACTTCTACATTTGAATCATCATTCATTATTGCACTTAATTGAATGGTGCTTTTCGCAGGTGAGTACTTAAACGCATTATCCAATAGGTTGGTAAACAGCTGGGCAATCAATTGTTTATTGCCATTGACGTTTAAGTTGTTGTCGACAGTGTATTGCCAAACAATCTGTTGTTCATCAGCCACTATTTCATAGATTTCGGATAAATCATGGAGTAGCTCATTCAAAGAAAATTCAGTCCAATCTTTGCGTGGCTCGCCCGATTCAATTTGGGCAATGCTGAGTAAGGCATTGAAGGTTGAGATGACTCCGTCAATATCTTCAATCGTGTCATCGGCAAAATCATCAAATTTAAATTCATCGCCAGTTTTACTGTTTTTATCTAATTTAGCCGATTCAATTCTATGCCTAATTCGATTGAGTGGGTTGCGTAAATCATGCGCTAAGTTATTGCTGACTTCGCGAGTGCCAATCATTAATTCTTCATTTCGGTCTAACATACGATTCAACGATCTACTGAGTCGGTCTAATTCGTTGTCTCTGTCATCCATTACGGGAATTCGATGCGAGAGATCACCATCAATAATATTGTCTGCCGTATTGGTGACAGCGTTGATACGGTTTAACATTCGACGAGCCATCAAGCTGCCAATTAAAATGGATAACGCAAAGATAATGGAGATAGCTATTAAACTAGCCTTAAATAACTGATTTAGCAGGTCCTGAGTTTCTTCTAACTCGGCACCGACTAATAATTGATAACCGCCAGGGAGTAGCGTCAGCAGTATTCTGACTGTTTGATCATCTTTACGATCATTCACGTATTCGATTATTTTTCCTAATGGAATGCTGGCAAATATTTGTGTTTGGTTTTTATTGATTTCAGGGGTTTGTTCTACAGGTATAAATTGCTTTAAATCCAGTTTGCGTTGATGGATTAAAGCGTAAATATAAAACGGTCTACCTTCCTGTTTGTTGTAGATGTTGATGTCTTCAGTCAGGCCCGTGAGGGTGCGTTTTCGGTAGTTCTCTAGGAGTAAATTCGTTTCTAATTTAAGGCGTCTATCTATTTGATTTTCAATTTGATTTTCGGCAAATTTGTACACAGACAATAAGGCAGCAGCCGCAATTAAACTAAATAAAAGTGCATACAATAACGATAATCGAAATACCGAGGTGCGTAGTATTCTGCCTAAAATGGACATTAATTTGAGGTTGAATTTGCTGCAGTGTCAGGCGCTTCTTTAGACAAGTCAGGGTCGTGTAAAATATAACCGGAACCGCGAACTGTTTTGAGTAATGGCACATCAAAATCCTTGTCGATTTTTGCGCGTATGCGGCTGATATGTACATCAATCACATTGGTTTGTGGGTCAAAATTATAATCCCAAACTTTCTCTAACAGCATAGTTCGTGTAACCACTTCACCGGCACTTCGCATTAATGATTCGAGGAGAATATATTCTTTTGGTTGAAGCTCGATGACTGTATTTCCACGAGTGACCTGTCGCGATAATAAATCTATTTTCAAATCTCTAACTTGTAGCTGATTATTTTTTTCTTGAGGTTGGTGTCGACGAATTAATGATTGAATACGAGCTAACAATTCACTGAAGGAATAAGGCTTTACTAAATAGTCATCACCACCCGCTTTAAGGCCTTCGACGCGTTGATCAACTTCTCCAAGCGCACTCAAAATCAAAATAGGGACATTGTAACCTTGCCCACGAAGTTGCTCAATAATGGATAAACCATCGAGTTTAGGCAGCATTCTATCGATAACTAAAGCATCATAATCAGCATTCATCGCCTGTTGCAATCCTGCCTCCCCATCGGCGGCATGGTCAACCACATAGCCACTTTCTTGTAGACCTTTTTGGATAAACTTCGCTGTTTGTATGTCGTCTTCTATGATGAGTATTTGCATATCGAATCTCTGATTAACGAGTAAACCATAGACTTGCTGAGTTTAAGAATCAATCTAATCAAACATTAAATTTTCTTAATGTAACGGCTAACTCTTGAAAAGGTTGATTAATGTATCTTTGCTGTTCAAATCAATATTTCTCAAGGAAAAGGAAATTAAAAATGAAATTAGCGACTAAACAATCTTCATCAACAGTAAACAAACTATTTACAAAATCGAAGCTGGCAATTGCTACTGGTTTAATCGCAGGAGCAATGGGAGCAACGATGCTTTCATCAGGCCCTTTGTTTGCAGATTCGGCAAGCACTAATACTTCAGCAAGAATAGCGGGTTCACTTCCTGACTTAACTACGATGATTAAAAATAATCGAAGTGCGGTTGTTGGGATCAGTGCTAAGTTTTCAAAGCCAAAAGCTGTTCTAGGAAAATCTAATCCAAACCAATTCAGAGGTTTACCTCCACAACTTGAAGAGTTGTTCAAGAATATGCCCAAACAACCTCGCGGTTATGACTTTGGAAATCGTCAAAAACAAGCTAGCGGATCAGGCTTTATTATTTCAGCCGATGGCTATGTTGTTACGAATGCACACGTTATAGATGACTCAACAAATGTGACAGTGAAGCTAGAAGATAATCGTGAGCTTAAAGCCAAAGTTATTGGCGTCGATAAGCTCAGCGATATCGCTTTGCTTAAAGTCGAAGCAAAAGGTTTGCCCGCAGTGAACTTAGGTGATTCTGATAAGTTAGAAGTCGGCCAATGGGTCGTAGCATTAGGCACACCTTTTGGCTTGGATTATACGGCCACGCAAGGCATCGTAAGTGCATTATCTAGAAGCTTACCTAAAGATACTTATGTACCCTTTATTCAAACAGATGCGGCCGTAAATCCTGGCAACTCGGGTGGCCCATTATTTGATTTGGATGGGCAGGTGATTGGTGTTAATTCGCAGATATACAGCCGCAGTGGCGGTTATATGGGTGTTTCCTTTGCCATCCCAAGTAATATCGTTAAAAACGTTACTGATCAGTTAAAAGCGAATGGTAGTGTCAGTCGCGGTTGGTTAGGTGTGGGTATTCAAGGCATCAACAACAGCCTTGCTGAATCTTTGGGAATGAACGATTCAAAAGGCTCATTAATCACTAGCGTTCAGCCAGATAGTCCTGCTGATAAAGCCGGCTTACAAGCCGGTGATGTGATTACCCAATTCAACAAAAAAGCAGTGGATGAAGTCAGTGATTTACCCGTCATTGTCGGAAGTACTCCCATCGGTGCAAAAGTACCTGTATCGATTGTACGAGCGGGTAAAGATAAGACGCTAAGCGTAACGGTTGAAAAGCTCAAAGGTAAAGATGATAAGCCAGTGATTGCAGCCGTCGAAAAAGGCTCATTAGGTGTTGCTGTATCGAGTTTAACGAGTGAAGAAAAGTCAGGTTTTATAAACAAAAATGAAGGCGTTAAGATCGAAGAAGTGTTAGCCGATAGTGCCGCTGAAGCTGCGGGTTTAAGGTCTGGTGATATCATTCTTCAAGTCGGGGGTAAAAGCATCGAATCACCTGCTAAATTGAAATCGACAATACAAGCGGCAGATGGTGATAAGCCATTAGCGATATTATTGAAGCGAGGCGATCAATCCCTTTTTGTGGCAGTACTGCTTAATTCTTAAGGGTAGTTTAAAGTTAGAGGGCTATTTAAAGTTATATTAGAAATAATATCCGCAACTCTCCAAACTTGCTCTCTAGCTTTGAAGCTTAGGAATTAAGTTGATTGGCATCAACAGACGAAAGTTTGTTGATGCTTTTTTGTATAAAATATTCAAAAAGTAGGGGGGTGTCATTTTTATCGAAGATTAGCTGTTCTATTTAAGAAACATAACTTGAATGTTCTGATAAGCTTATCTATTAGTTATATGTTTAATGAGTATATGAAAGACTTTAAAGAAAAGTACAAACCTCTATTTTTGCCCCTATTTTCAGTAGTAATGGGGATCACTATTTTACTGACGCAACAAGATAATCCAGATTTTATTATCAGAAAAGACGAGAATTTATTTGCTGGAATATGTCTGATACTGATTGGTTTAGGTTTGTTATTTTCCCGTTTAAAGAAAAATACTTAAAATGACTAAACTGAAAAACTAGCTAAGTTAATATTAAAAGCAAATGATAATTAATCGTTTCAGAGAAAATGTTAAAAAGTAGGGGGGGTGTTCGACATACTTCGACTATGCTCAGCACAAGTGCTCAACAAAACCGTCATTTTTATGTGAATTTATCGCAATTGACTATCTTTACTACCGCGACGATTAAAACCACTCAAGGCACTTTTCTCGTCTTGTTCTGACTGGCAAGTCACGCACAACTTAACACCAACAATTGCTTTTCGCCTCGCCTCAGGGATTTTCTCCTCACACTCTTCACAAAACTCTAAGCTTTCACCTTGTGGCAAACGTGCGCGTGCTACATCAACTGCATCACTGACGCTTGCATCAATTTGATCTTGAACTGCTCCGTCTTTTGACCAGCCTCCAGCCATTGTATCTCCTTAGATAAGTTAATCTATTGTGAGAAAATTATTATTAATTATTTTGAGCGTTATTTTCATCATTTTCAATACCCAGATAATCTTCAACTTTTCTCTCAATAAAGTGGGCATTTTGGTGACGTTCTAAACCTGATATTAATGTAAATTGTTTATCTCCTGATGTTATTCCGACTACGTTATAGGAATATCTTTTATTACCATTACTTGATCCTCTTGATATTTTTTTCACCCACAATTGTTTTAAATTGCTTGTTTCTACCCTTTTGTTTCCAAACCATGGCATGGGTATATGTTTTATTTCGATGGCATTTTTACTGACATAAATCTGAGTTTTATTTAACCAAGTGGCAATAAGCATGTAGATTGACCCCAAACCGATGATTATAAAAACTAAACAAAACAGCTTGAGTAGAAGCTCTCTATCACTAAATAATAGTTCAAAAAAACCATTCGTTATCCAAACACCATTAAAGAGTAGCGCCCCAATTAATGCAGAAATAATCTTAAGGGGGCTACTCCACACTCGAGTTATTTGCATATACTCATCGAAATAGTTGATTTCAAATCCTTTTGGCAAGGTCATGTCTGTATCAGCTTTTATATTCTGTTCCGCCATTGAATGTAACGAGCCCTCAAAATCAGTCAGTAAATTTGGAGTAATATTATTTGTTTTGATAGGAGATGCAGTTTCGTTAAGTGTTGCTTCAGGGCTACTCGTTGGCTCTTGATCATTTGCTTCAAGAAAAACCGTCTTAAAGGCAAAATAGGATGCACAGAAAAGAACGGGTAAAACGATTAAAAGCCCTAATCCAACAGGTATAGCGCCAACAATTAGTAATAATATTCCGAAACCATAAAAAATTAAAAGAGGAATTAAATTGATTAAAGAAGCACTAATACTATTTTTTAATGACTCTATGGCCATTTGATTTTTTATTGCTACTAGTGGAATACTAAACAGAGAAGCTAAGCCCCAGCCCCAAGTAATTATCGAACTTAGAGTAGATCCCAGTGTTGTTGTATTGTTCTTACTGAAGGTCGTGTTGTTTCCTGTGTTGTAGCGCATCTCGTAATCACTACCCATCATGTTTTGGGCTATATAAGTTAAGCCTACAATAGCAACTCCTATTGCTCCAATAATCATAAGCTGTTTAAGTTTTTGCTTGTTTTTAAGCATGGAAAATAAATTTTCAATGGCTATGGGTTCGCCGTTATCACTTTTATAGGCAGCCATATAAATCCCACCTGCAAAAATAGGAGTTAGAAAAGCTGCGAGTGCTTTTCCGATATAATTATTCATTCCGACTAAATAAAAAATGGTGAAAATTAAGACCATTAGCGACCAGGTAATAGGGCTTTTCTTAAATATGGCCCACCCACTCAGTAACCATTTTTTGGCATAAAAAATATTGGATACTCTGTTATGTTGAAGCATTGATGCACTTTTCCTTTAAAGCTAAATTTTATGAGTTTTCTAATCAGTATTTTCCATATTAATGAAATGTAACCCATTTATTCTTTGAAATTAGTGGGGTACCTATCTGGTCTGTAAGCTAAGCTTACGTTTAAGATTGTGCTGGTAAATCACTACTAGAATTTGACGGTTCTGTAGAAGATGTTTTTTGACCTATCCAACTACTTGCTTTTTCCTTCATCTCACGAAACTTCTTCGAGCCTTGTTCTAACTTTTCTTCCCACTCTGGATTAGGCTCTTGTTCCTTTGTTACTTTGAAAAATACTTGCATTAGTGCGGTCATTGCAAAGGGATCAATTAAGGCTGCCTTGATACTAATTGCAGCAACTATTGCAATCATAATGGGCCATACACCACCGACTTGTCCCGTTAATTTCAATATGGCGGCAATTGGACCGAAGGTTAATAACATCACTAAAATCGTTAATATCCAAGTCACGATAGTTACGAAAACGGC
>CALFUP010000289.1 GCA_937929875.1 uncultured Cocleimonas sp.
GGGCCTTTAGGATCAAAAAGGAGATAGTCAGATTGGCCTATCGTAGGGATAGCCATTAGGAGTATCAGTAATTTGAGTTGCTTTGTTAACATTTTCACCAACTGGCTTGCTAGCCTGCTTTATGGGTTTAGCGCTAAAAAATAAATCACTTACTGAAATTACGGTAGTTATTGAGTTTTCAGTAATTACTGAAAACTATAAACGTTTCCTGATCTAGGTCAAGAAACCGTTGTGCATGAAATGTTAAGGGAGGGGGTAGTTTTTTTGAAACAGAGGATAATGCTTGGGTTTTCAGGCGTGATCTAAAGCGGGATTATGAGTAAATATGTGCCTGCTCTAAAGTGTGTTTTAGAGCAGATAGCGGTTTTATCTTAAACGTACTAATCAACCATAAACCGTATCAGAGTTATTCTGACGACTTCTAAGCCGGTTAAGTGAATGCTGCATCTTGGTAATGCTTTCAATACTAAGCGCGGGAGTATCGCTGGTACTGTTAGCGGGCATGTTTGCTCTCATAGCAACGTCAAGCTCACTTCGATATTGCTCCAGCGTATTAACGGTGTTTTTTATGACGAGGTTAATATTTCGCTCATGCCTTGCTAACTGTTCAAGCTGCTGTAAATCGCCTTCTCTTTTAGCAATCATCTTCCTAACGGTCACTTTGTCTAAGTGCTTTTGCGACTCAGACAAGCTGGTCTCGCACTCACCGATCACTTTCTGAAAAAGCTGGATTGATTCATCGTCCACAATGACGCGTGTTGGTACGTTAGATTTGATTTGTACAGCTGCTGAGAGCTTTTTAAAGAAACGAATCATGATAGTTGTTGCCTACTGAGGTTGACTGACGAACTAAAATTAAATTTAAATTGCGCGTTTCTCTAATCCTTGAGAAACGCGCCGAGGGTCGGTTTTCGGGGGTATTATTTCGTGGCGAAACACATAAACAAGCCAGCACCGCCGGTCTTCTTCAGTGCGTCTTGAGAACAACCGCGAGAGTTATGCGCTGCGTTCCATGAAGTGTTTCCACCGCCATGTCTGTCGTGGTGACCAAGTGAAGCGCTCCCTTCGTCTGAGCTCGTCCAGTTGCTGCAAGTACGATCTTCTTTAACGTTTGGAAAGAAAGCCGTTCCGTCAGACATCGAACCAGTCAGAATGTCATGTTTGTTAGGCTTGTCGCCGCGACCGTTAACCAACTCGCCTTTTTCATCAAGGGCTGTCGATTTAACGATGTTAGGCATTAGGTGTAACTGGTCTAGGTTAGCGGCAATCTCAACACCTTTAGCGTTGTGCCATGGGCCTTCGCCAATACGGTCACGAGCAGAAACACCGCGTTTACCTTCTTCTTGCGTGCTTAAGTAAGCTTTCCAGGTTTTACCCTTAACGCCTGCGGCTTCAGCCAAGGTTGTACAGTGTGCATCTGCACCTTCTAAACCTCCAAGGTCACCGCCTTTGCCTGAGCCTACGCTGGTGACAAAGAAGCTCATTGATTCTTCTTCAGCGAAGGTGCTTGGGGCTGCAGCAACAACAGCCAGACCTAGTGTTAAAATAATGGGTAACTTCATATGTATGCCTCTTATTTGTGGGGGTATCTATTATCTCTTCAAACTTATGCAACAATCATAAGTGAAAAGTGTGAAGGATTTACATCAGAGGAATGCTTGATTCATCGGTGCCATCGAAGAGTTGATCTGGAATTTTCATTAATTATTTTTTATATTGTTAACAACAAGATAAGCTGTATTATCCATTCAAGAAGCATGAATTAATTACACGAGTGTCATTGACCTTGAAGCTAATTCCACAAAAATCTGAAGAATTCTGGATCGTTGCGATTGCTGCATTAACGGCTTTAACGCTGGCGTCCAATCACAGTACGCAGATTGATGCTTTTGGCTTTATTGAGAATTATTTGTATTGGATTTGCAGGATATTGATCGAGTCTGCTTTTTTCATCGCTGTCTTTTTTGGCATCGAGAAGTACTTCAAACCATTGTTGTCAGATTGGTCTTCTTTTGTCAGTGCAGTGCTACTAAGTCTTATCCCTTTCACTCTATCTGTCACCGCTTTAGACATCATCATGGGGCTCCCTGAATTAGGGATCAACGATACCGGTGCACAGCAGACTTCACGAGTTTGGGCATTCGTATTAGAGCTGGTTTATCTGCTAGACAATCATATTGCACTAGGCATGTTGTTATTGATTCCCCGCTGCATATTTCGCTCAGCGAACACTCCAAATGTTAACGATGCTGCTGTTGAAGAGCAAACTGATCAGCCCGCTATCGTTCAAACTAGTAATACGAATATCCCACTGACGTTTTTTGATTCTCTGGAGTCACCATTAGACGGCCGTATTTGTACTATGGAGGCTCAGGAGCATTACATTCTTGTCACTACAACAGTAGAGTCTAGAATGATATTGCACCGGTTTTCAGATGCTGTGCAACGAACGCCCTCTACCCAAGGGATGCAGGTGCATCGCTCTCACTGGGTGGCTCACTCAGCCGTAAAAGAGGTTGTGATTGAGGGGCAGAGTATGAAGCTTAAGCTGGTGGATGACAGAATGATTCCTGT
>CALFUP010000290.1 GCA_937929875.1 uncultured Cocleimonas sp.
CTAACAGTTACTTACGTTTTGAGAAGCCACGTTCATTCTTCGCAGCAATGAGCTGGGGTAACTGTGGTTACGCATTCCCAACGATCATTGGTGCTAAGAAAGCAGCTCCACATCGTCCTGCTATCTCATACGCTGGTGACGGCGCATGGGCAATGAGCATGCAAGAGACAATGACTTGTGTTCGTCATGACATTCCAGTAACAGCGGTAGTGTTCCATAACCGTCATTGGGGTGCAGAGAAGAAGAACCAGGTAGATTTCTACGGTCGTCGTTTCACAGCAGCTGAACTTACAGATCAAGATTTCTCTGCAATTGCTAGAGCAATGGGCGCAGAAGCAATCACGGTAACTAAGCTAGAAGAAGTTGGACCAGCGCTTAAGAAAGCTATCGACATGCAGATGAACGAAGGCAAGACGACTATCATTGAAATCTTCACTACTCGTGAATTGGGCGACCCGTTCCGTAAAGATGCATTAAGCAAGCCAGTACGTTACTTAGAAAAGTATAAAGATTACGTATAGTAAGTAAGCGTATAAGATTAGATTTACACTAATCGCAAAAAAGCCCCAAGCGACTGAGTCACTTGGGGCTTTTTTTTATATAAAATTAAGGAGTAACTGAAGTGTTCATCTAAATGAAAAACTGTTTATTGATGATAATCTACTCCTAAAAGCACACCCCCCCACTTTTTGAGGGTATTACTTTCTTACAGACAGCTAGTTAATTAAGCATTAAGACCCTGCAACCATCATTCCTTCAATCAAAATAGACCCTGTTCTAGTCGCACTGCGCAAATCAATATCATTACCCACAGCGACTATATTTTTAAACATGTCTTTTAAGTTTCCAGCGACAGTGACTTCTTCAACAGCGTGTTGAATCTCACCATTTTCTACCCAATAACCAGCTGCGCCGCGTGAATAATCGCCGGTAATATTATTGATTCCGCTACCGATTAATTCGGTTACTAAGAATCCTGTATCGAGCATCTTGAGTAATTCGTCGAAACTTTGGCCCGTTGAATCTAGTGTTAAGTTATGCGTACCACCTGAGTTGGCAGTGCTTTTCAAACCTAACTGTCGTGCAGAATAACTGCCCATTATATAATCTTGTACAACGCCGTCGACAACGATGTCACGGTTTTTGGTAGCGACACCTTCTTTATCAAAATAACCGCTACCGAATGCGCGCAATAGATGAGGTTGTTCGTGTAAGCGTATGAACTCTGGAAAAACTTTTTCGTCGATACAATCTACCAAAAAAGTCGATTTGCGGTATTGCGCACCGCCAGCAATAGCGCTGGTGAAATGACTGATGATGCTTCTTGCCATTTCTGGTGAGTACAATACATTTGCTTGGCGGGTGCTGATTTGTTTACCTTGTAGTCGAGCTAGGGTTTTCTCGGCGGCTTTTTTACCGACTGATTCTGCCGACTCTAGTTCAGAATTTACCCGAGTCGAACTATACCAATAATCGCGTTGCATATCGTCATCGCCCACTTCTTGACCGATCACCGAACAACTTAAGCTGTGACGACTAGAAGGGACAACACCTGTAAAGCCATGGCTGTTAGCGATTAAACCAACACCGCTATAACTACTGATGCTAGCGCCATCCGAATTTACAATTCGTGAATCGAATTGTAGGGCGTGTTGTTCACATTCACGAGCGATTTCAATGGCTTGGTCAGCTTCTATATCCCACGGGTGATATAAATCCAAATCAGCGACTTCAGTCGCCATCATTTCAGCGTCGGCTAAGCCAGTGTATTTGTCTTCTTCGGTATATTTTGCGATATTACACGCTGCTTTAACGGTGTCTTCAATCGCTTGTAAAGATAAATCACCCGTACTCGCTGAGCCAGTGTGCTTACCCATATACACCGTGAGATTTAACCCCTGATCACGATGGTACTCAAGCTTATCGACGTTATTCATGTGAATTTCAACGGATAATCCTGCACCACGATTAAGGCTTAACTCAGCATCACTCGCACCGTATTTTTTGGCTAACTTTAATACGTTTTCAGACGTTTCTCTAAGAGCTTGCTCATCATTTATCATTGCCACTTTGCTCATGCGTCTGTCCCTCCAACCGTTAAACCATCTATTTTTAAGGTGGGTTGACCAACACCGACAGGGACGCTTTGCCCACCTTTACCACAGACTCCTACGCCTTTATCCATCGCCAAATCATTACCAATCATGCTGACTTTGGTAAGTACATCTGGGCCATTGCCGATTAGCGTTGCGCCTGTTACTGGACGAGTAATTTTGCCGTTTTCAATGAGATAGGCTTCTGACGCTGAAAATACGAATTTACCTGAGGTAATATCAACTTGACCGCCACCAAAGTTAACCGCATATAAACCTTTTTTAACGGATGCGATGATCTCTTCAGGGTCATCATTGCCTGGCAACATGTAGGTATTCGTCATGCGCGGCATGGGTAAGTGCGCATACGATTCACGACGGCCGTTACCCGTTGATTTTTCACCCATCAAACTCGCGTTGAGCTTGTCCTGCATATAGCCTTTGAGAACGCCGTCTTCAATCAAAGTGGTGCAATTGCTTGGGGTGCCTTCATCGTCAATACTCAATGAACCTCGACGGTTTTCAATCGTACCATCATCAACCACAGTCACGCCTTTAGCGGCAACAGTCTCACCGACACGACCACTAAATGCAGAGGTGCCTTTGCGATTAAAGTCACCTTCTAAGCCATGACCAATCGCTTCATGCAAAAGGATTCCTGGCCAACCTGAGCCTAGTACCACAGTTTGCGCACCAGCAGGTGCTGCTACGGCATCAAGATTCACTAGCGCTAATCTAACCGCTTCTTCGGCGTATTCTCTAACACGGTCTGCTTGAGTGAAATAATCAAAACCAAAGCGTCCACCACCACCTGATCCTGCGGATTCACGTTTGCCGTCTTTCTCGACAATTACGGTGACATTCATCCGAACTAATGGGCGCACATCAGCATTCATATTGCCTTCGATATCCGCGACTAATATATGTTCATGTACACCTGCAATATTAGCGATGACTTGCTGCACGTGCGGACTTGCCGCTCGCGCAGATTTATCAGCTAAACGCAATAAAGCGATCTTCTCATCCTCAGTCATTGACGCTAGCGGGTTATCAGTCGCATAAAGTGCCGTAACATTTGGTGCTTGTTTGGCTTTCCATGCTTGAGTACTCGCGCTCTGCCCTATTTTGCTGATACCTGATGCAGCTTTAGCTGAAGCGGTTAGCGCTTCAAAAGTAATTTCATCAGAATAGGCAAAACCTGTTTGTTCACCAACAACCATGCGCACGCCCACACCCTGCTCGATACTGTAGCTACCATTTTTGATGATGCCTTCTTCAAGCACCCAAGATTCAAAGCGATTTGACTGAAAGTATAAATCTGCCAAATCAGCACCTTGCAGATGCGAAAATACTTTATCCAAATGCGATTCGCTTAAACCGGTAGGTTCAAATAACTGTTGTTGCGCTTGTTGCAAAATGGATTGGGTCATAAGTTCTGCTCAGGTTATTTCAAATGATGGTTTTTATCGTTTATTTGTTTTTAAAAAGAGAAATCTAAAAACAATAGTCAGTGATTGTATTGCAAATACACTCATTAATCCGTTAAAAATAGACTAAAAGCACACCCCCCTACTTTTTACGCATTTTATACTCCTTAGGGAGTATCGTTAGGGATTGGATTCACCACGCAGAATCTAAAATTGATCAATAAATGGTTGAAATGCTAATCTTTTAAACAAAAAGTACGGCTACTTAGATCTTTATAATTTTGAGTGCTTCAAAACAGGAAAGCTTTTCCTGAGTTTACGCTGTGTTGTTAGATCTATTGATATGGTGATGATTCCTGTACCTTTCAAGCATGATGCTTTAATTTTACCTAAAAAATCTATCGCCATGCTATTGCCATAGGTATGTCGGCCGTTCACATGAAAACCACCTTGAGCAGGCGCTATGACGTAACATTGATTTTCAATCGCGCGAGCGCGCAGCAAAGGCTCCCAGTGCATTAGTCCAGTGGTCTGCGCAAAGGCCGCAGGGACTAAAATAATTTCAGCGCCACGTTTGACCATTTCTTGGTACAACATTGGAAAACGCAAGTCGTAACAAATCGATAGGCCAATGTTACCAAAAGGCGTTTCTACGACTGTGACTTCAGTTCCTGCTTCAAAAGTATCGCTTTCGCGGTAGTGTTCTACTTTTTTATTAGTATTTCCACTTTCATCTGCTTCTATATCAACATCAAATAAATGGATTTTGTTATAACGAGCTACGATCTCACCTTTGTCGTTGAACATTAAGGATGCAGAACTCGCTTTTTCAGGCCCATCAGAATCATCGGATTTTAAAGGAATCGAACCTGCAACTATCCAGACTTTATTTTCAATCGCACAATGTCTGATTGTATCTTGAATATGACCTATACCTTCATACTCCGCAACATCTATATTTTCTGACTCATTCATCGCCATGAGTGCGAAAGATTCAGGCAGCACCACCATTTGCGCACCTTGCTTGGCTGCTTCTCGAATCAAACGAGTCGCTTCCATAAGGTTAGCTTCTATTTGTGGTCCTGATGCCATTTGAATGGCGGCGATTTTTGGTAACACTCGAACTTGTATTCCTTTAGTTTATTTAATGTGAAGATTATAAATTGTAAAAATAAGAGGATAAAAATGACAGTTCCGTTTGACACTCCTGCTGAGCATCTTCGAAGTATGTCGAACTAGGTTCCTCAGCTTGTCGAATTAGGTTCCTGAGCCTGTCGAAGGACACCCCCCTACTTTTTGAGAGTATTTATCAGGGTTTTGGGAATAACTAACCCAAGAATGCGAGTATCTCTTTTTCAATATCTTGTTTATCAATGACCGTGCTTTGAGCAATCTCTTTATCAAATAAAGCACTAATCACTTCAGGAATTTCTATACCCGCTTTATCTGCAATTGCTTTTAACGCATCAATATCTTTACTGCCTTTTTCACCTGTTAATGACTCTGCAATCGTTGGTGAGAATTTAGTCCATTCAGCGGTTGAATAGAAAATAGTTTTCAATGGTTTTTCACGACTATTCTCGTAAGTCTTAAAACAGGTCGCTGTATGCGGGTCCATCAAATAACCATCGTTAAAGCTCTGCTGTACGTATTTTCTGCCTTCTTCATCGGTACAAAAATCAGCAGCAAAAACACCTTGAATTTTTGCCAATTCATCTGCGTTTAATTCATAGCGTTTGTTAGTATCTAGTTGTGACATTAAGTCTTTTGTACGCTCTGCACCAAATAGATCAAACAAGATGCGTTCGATGTTGGATGACTTTAAAATATCCATCGCAGGAGAAGATGTTGGAATTAACGCAGTGCCAGAAATATCGTAAACGCCTGTGTTAATAAGCTCTGTTAAGACATTGTTTTGATTAGAAGCGATGAGTATTTTCTCAACCGGCAAGCCCATCTTAATTGCATAGTAACCACCCAGTGCATTACCAAAATTTCCACTGGGAACGTTTAAATAAACCTTGTCACCTAAGGTGATTTCATTTTGTCTTACTAGCTCTAAATAACTATGGATGTGGTACATCAACTGAAAA
>CALFUP010000291.1 GCA_937929875.1 uncultured Cocleimonas sp.
AGTATAAATTCTTGCTCAACGCCACCCGCAGTGATCATCTCCATACCTTGATATCGACCAACACCATGCTCTTCATGAACAACAGGATCACCTTCAGTAAGATCTGTCAGGTTACGAATAATGGTATCAGCATCACGAGTAGGTTTTTGGCGATAACGTTTTTGTTGTACTTTTTGTTGACCGAATAAAGAGGCTTCAGGAATGATGGCAAATGAACCAATATCTTGTTCTGTCCATAAACCTTGTTCGATAGGGGCAACGGTTAAGGCTATTTCTGCATCAGAATCGATGAAGTCCTGCCAGTCTTTTACCACATCTACCGTATAACGATTATCACGCAGTAAGCCAACGAGGTTTTCACGACGTCCTGCTGAATCAGCAGTAAACAGAATTCGCCCTTTGCTTTTTGAAGATAGCTCGTTGTTGAATTGCTGCAGAAATTGTTGAAAAAGAACCAAAGGCGTTTCTGAACGACCTTGTATCATTAATGACGGTAAGATATGAACGGGATAATTGTGAGAATACTCAGAATTATCAGAGTTAACCTGTTGTTCAAAATGATGTGCATCAACCCGTTTGTAGTTTTCAACAGTCGCAAATAACTCTTCTTTACTTAAAAATAAATCTTTGGGTTCAAGCAAAGGGCGTTCGATATCGTGACGGCGTTGTTCATAGCGATCATCAATTAGTTTACTGAAGGTTTCTGCTGAAGGTTTAGTGCTATCGGTATTGATTATTAGGGTTTTTTCTGGAAAATAATCAAATAAAGTGGCGGTGCTATCAAAAAATAAAGGAAGGTAGTATTCGATACCTGAAGGTGCGTTGCCGCTACTCACATTGTCATAAATCTGGCTCCTAGCTAAATCACCGCCAATGCGGGTACTGTAATTTTCTCTGAATTTCTCGATACCGGGTTTATTCAATGGAAATTCGTGTGCTGGAAGCAATTCGATATTGTTTATTATTTCAATGGTGCGTTGATCTTCAGGATTAAAGCTTCGAATCGTTTCTATTTCATCATCTAACAAATCAATTCGGTAAGGTTTATCATTTCCCATCGGAAACAAATCGATAAGCGATCCACGGGTACTATATTCGCCGTGTTCCATCACTTGCGTTACATTTCGATAACCTGATTCTTGTAGTTGAGATCTAAAAACTTCAATATCTAAAGTGTCACCTTGTTTAAACATCAAGGTATTAGCACGCACATAATCCACGGGCGGAAGCCGTTGCATTAATGTAGCAACTGGCACAATTAAAACACCTTGTTTGATGGTGTGTAATTGGCTTAGTGTTTTGAGTCTGTCAGAGATCAAGTCTTCATGCGGTGAAAACACATCGTAGGGTAGGGTTTCCCAATCAGGGAAGATGTGCACTTGTTGATTCTTGATACCCTTATCATCAGCTCCTAAGAAAAAATTAACATTATCTTTTATGCTGTATGCACTTTGGCTGTCTGGTGTCACTACCACGATCAAGCCTTTGTATTCTTTAGCCGCATTGGCTATCAATAAATCTTGTGCACAACCATGTAACTGCCCCCAACTTGCACAGTTAGAATCTTTGTTTGGATACAAGGGGTTTAGGGTATTTATTGTCATTTCAATGGCTTGTAAGTGCTTGTTAAGAAGGCGGGTTTGCTAATTGTATTTAACTAGATCAAAAATAGAAAAAAGGCAGAATTGTAACGTTAAAAAGTGATATTTGCGATGATAAAAACTTCTGTCTCGGTTATCATGCAATCGATAATAAACAGTGTTAATGATTTAATTGTGGGTCACATATAATGAATTTGAAGGGCGAAATGTCAATGCTCAATGTTTTACATCTTGAACATTCAGATGTAAGTGCTATTGCTGCAGAGCTACAAAAAAAGCGTGATGAGATGCCACAGTTTTTCATGCAAAGTCCTGTGGTTGTTGATTGCAATCCACTAGGTGAAGACGTCAACAGTTTCGACTTTTTAGCACTGAAAGAATCATTGCTTTCATTGGGATTTATTCCTGTTGGAGTGCGTAACAATCCACCTGCTTTAAATAAATCATTAGCTGAAGCGGGCTGGGCAGTAATGCGAGAAAGCCGTAAACCATTTAATGATGGTCAAACGGAAGCGGCTGCAACTGAAACGAATGATAATGATTCTACGGTCGACACTGCAAACTTGCCTACAAATAGCACAATAGAGACAAGTAACTCTGTAGAAAACAGTGATCAACATCTTGAGGCGCAAGTAGCACCTCCAGCGTCTAACAATGTTAAATCCTTAACAGTAGACAAGCCTGTAAGATCCGGTCAACAAATATACGCAGCAGAATCTGATATGACTGTGCTGGCACAAACAAGTGCAGGCTCAGAGATTATGGCTGATGGTTCTATACACGTGTATGGCGCATTACGTGGCAGAGTATTGGCAGGAGCTATGGGGAATGAGTCGGCACGTATTTTTTGCCAATCATTGCAAGCAGAATTAATCGCCATCGCTGGTCGATATCAACTATTAGATGAGAGTGATACGAACTTAATTGGTAAACCCGCAATGATTAAGTTACTAGGTGAAAAACTGATTATTGAACCACTTTCTGCATAAACATTAGAGATTAGTTAGCATTTTAAATAAGGACATTTTTAATGTCTTTCTATCATTAGAAAAATTTTAGATATATGGAGATATACATTGAGTAAAGTAATTGTTGTTACATCAGGGAAAGGCGGCGTTGGTAAAACCACATCGAGTGCGGCTTTTTCCGCAGGTTTAGCTGCAAGAGGGCACAAGACAGCAGTTATCGATTTTGATGTAGGCTTGCGTAATCTTGACCTAATAATGGGTGTTGAGCGTCGTGTTATCTACGATTTTGTCAATGTTATCAATGGCGAAGCGACCTTAAAGCAAGCTTTAATTAAAGATAAACGTGTTGATAATCTTTATATTTTACCTGCGTCACAAACACGCGATAAAGATGCCTTAACCAAAGAAGGTGTAGAGAGCATCATTAATGAACTCAAAGCAGATGGTTTTGATTATATTGTTTGTGATTCACCAGCCGGTATTGAAAAAGGGGCATTTATGGCGCTGTATTTTGCAGATGAAGCCATAGTAGTAACGAACCCTGAAGTCTCTTCTGTACGTGATTCTGATCGTATTTTGGGTATTTTGCAAAGTCGCTCAAAAGTGGCTGAAGATGGTGGCTCAGTAAAAGAACATTTGCTGATTACACGCTATTCACCTGATCGTGTAGAGGGCGGTGACATGTTAGGAATGGATGATATTGTAGAAATTCTATCTATTCCTTTGATTGGTGTTATTCCTGAGTCAGGCTCAGTCTTACAAGCATCTAATAGTGGTAATCCAGTTATTATGGATAAGGAAAGTACTGCGGGTCAGGCTTATGAAGATGTCGTTTCTCGTTTTCTTGGTGAAGACATTCCATTACGTTTTGTTGATGTTGAGCAAAAAAAGAAAGGCTTCTTTCAGAAGATTTTCGGTTAATCAATTTCTGTTAAGAAATTTTGCTTAATTAATACAAGGAGACTGAAAAATGGGACTATTTAACTTTTTTAAAAAAGAAAAAAAGAAAAATACAGCAAACCTTGCTAAGGAGCGGTTACAGATCCTGATCGCTCATGAGCACAGTAATAAATCAACAAAATCACCAGACTACTTACCAAAATTACGTGATGAGTTGGTTCAGGTTATTCGCAAATATGTGCATGTGACCGACAAGGACGTGCAGGTCAATGTAGAAAAAGGTGACGATTTCGATACATTAGAATTAAACATCACTTTGCCAGAAAGCAAATAGATACCAAGCACATTTGTGTCTGCACTTTTATTTAAAAGCTTAGCTTATACGATTACACTGATTGCCCTTTTTGTGGCAATCAGTGTTTTGATCTATTCACTTAAAGACCCATCTAATAATAAAAATTGGTCTTTAGGAAATAGTAAAACGGCATCAATTCAAATCAACGATAATAAAGTGATTATCAAAAATTATAGGGATGCTGATTGGGCCAATACAGATCTATCAACCTTACAAAATGACGATGATTTATTTAAACAAAGAGAATTTCAACTCAACGATATTCAATCGATAAAAGCGGTAGTGTCTCATTTCGCGGTTTTAAGTGAAATTGCACATATTCTTGTTTTATTTGAGTTAAAAGATAAAACCTCGGTCGGACTCTCGGTGGAAGCACGTAAAGAGAAGGGGGAAGAATACTCGCTTACCGGTGGTTTGAGCGCAAAATTTGAGTTGATTTACGTCATTGCCAGCTATAGAGATATAGTCGGTCTGCGTTTAATGAGAAATGAAAAAGTTTATAGCTTTCCCATTAAAGCGACTCCTGAAGAGGCACAGTCTTTATTTAAAGTAGCGGCAACGCGCACTAACCAAATCGATCAAAACCCAGAGCTATATCATCTATTTTTAAAAAACTGCACCACGGAAGTTGTAAAGCTTGTGAATCAAATCGCAGATAAAGATTTCCCACGTTTAACCCAATCTTTTTTTCCAGGAGATGCAGGTAAAGCTCTTTTCAAAATGGGCTTAATAGATACTGAGGCTGCGACCTTTAAAGAGGTTAAGCAAGCCACCTTATTGAATAAATAGTCATTTAATCAATTATTTAGATATAAAAGCACACCCCCCCACTTTTCTATGCTTATCGTTAATGAAACACATTTCATTCTTATTGTTATTCTAGCTAGTAAGCATATCTTTTAGTTCAGTATTAGAACGATTAGTCGAAATAAGAACGATTAGGATTAAAACAGCAGCTGCCAGATTCGCTAACATATTTAGCGGCCAAAATGCACCAACAGTACCCACGATAATAAGTGGGTAATGCCATATTTTTAACGCACCTTCCGCATAATTTTGAATAAGTATATTCAGACCATAGATACCGAATAAAGCAAAAAAACCAATCTGAATGACTTCTGGCCAACTACCACTGATTAGAGGAGTGTAGGCAAACATCAAGGGAACGATATAAAGCCCTTTTGCAATTTTCCAAGCTTGGAAACCCGTTGCCATTGGTTTAGATTTTGCGATTCCAGCTGCGGTAAAAGCGGCTAAACAAACAGGAGGTGTCACATTACTGTCTTGACTAAGCCAAAAAACGATGAGATGCGCTATCAATAAAAAAGTGGTTAAGGTTTCAGGGTCAACCAATAGAGGCCTTACCGTAATCGCAATTTCAAATGGCATCGCTGCCATTAATTCAAGGGCTTCGGGTTTCGTCATACCTTCTGCAATTTTAGCCACATGTGGGCTATCCACCAGTGCAAAGAATGCAGATTTTGAAGGGTCTCCAATTCCTTGTACTAATTGATCTACGATGACTCCATCAGCCAATATACCTGCCAATGCAGGAGCACTTAGAATAGCTAAGATAATGTAAGCTGCTGTGACAGGTAAGCCCATGCCTAATACCAACGATGCTAAACCAATTAGAACAATCGCGATGACTATAGAGCCTTGAGACCACTGTGCGATCATTAATGAAAAGCTATTACCGATGCCGCTAGTGACAATCGCATTATTCATAATGCCTATTGCTATTAATAAAATTCCTGTCAGAATTGAAGCTCGTATGCCAATCATGAATGCTTCTGATATTTTTTTAGGGCTCATCACAGTAGGTTTAAAATCATCACGATTTACTATTTTAGCTAAGATAAATGTTAACCATGAAACGACAACTAGAGTAGCAATCGCCCAAGAAGCTGCATAACTTGGTGTGACTCCAGACATTAATAACCAGATCATAACGGTTAGTGAAATAACGAAAGTAAGCCCACCAGAGATTATTTTTCCCTTGTCGATAGTCATATCCTGACCATCTCCTACTTTATATTTTACGGCTTCTATGCGAACGATAAATGCTACTGAAAGAAAGTACAAAATTGCAGGAACAATTGAGACAGCAACAATTGTCGAGTAGGGGATGCCAGTATAGCTAGCCATTACAAATGCGCCTGCGCCCATAATGGGAGGCATTAACTGACCACCAGTTGATGCCGCAGCTTCAACACCGCCTGCAAACTTACCGCGAAAGCCGTTTGATTTCATTAAGGGAATAGTGATAACACCCGTAGAGGCGGTATTCGCGATTGCAGAACCACTAATTGTGCCGGTCAAAGCAGAAGACAAAACGGCAACAAATGCGGCTCCACCGCGAACTCTTCCTGCGACTAATTTAGAAATTTCGATAACAAAATCACTAGCGCCCGAGACAATTAGAAAACCACCAAAAATCATAAACAAGGTAATATTTGTAGATGAGATACTCGCTAAAATGCCAAACATACCTTCATCATTAAACAATGAACGAAACATCACATCATTAAGCGGTAGGCTTGCGGCACGGAATATTCCAGGTAACTGTTCACCTAGAAATAAAATATACGATAAAGAAATGATAATAAGAATGGGTATTACCCAACCAGCAACGCGTCGCGATAGATCTATGCAAGCAAAGAGTAAAATACCTCCTGCAAGCCAATCGAAGATATTGAATTGCCAAGCTTGACCAGTAACCGCTAAGGTGTCCGCATAAATACGTGACTCTGAACTCGCCACCCAAAGTGCGGCGGTAGCGACAATGAATCCATAAATAATATCGAGTTTAATAGCCCATGGTTTTTTTGTGTTATGACCAAAAGCACTGTAAATGGTTGAGGCTAAAAAGGCGAAACCAGCAAAATGGATTGCGTTTTGCCACATACCTGGTTCTTGTAAAAACAAGTTGGTAAGAATATGCCAAATACCAAATACTACTGCAAAGCTGGCAATCATCCATTCCAAGGGGGATTTTTTTGGACCGTCTAGCAATAGCCACTCATCTCGAAGATTATGACTAGGAATAATGTCATCAATGTTATTCATATTTGTCTTTACAGACTCTTTATCAATGTCAGTCATGTATCTTCCGTAAGATCAGTTTGTAAATGAGTAAATGAATTCGGATAGTTAAAAAATCATTAAAAAAGGCAGTAGTTGCAAAGCAAGCTACCACCTTCATGTTTGTAAACAGCCGTTTATAGATAATAAATGGATTTTACAAACTTAACTTATGAATTTAGCGTTAAGAACTTAACATTAAGAACTTAACATAAAGTTATTTAGCCATTAAGCGATCTGGAATGGTTAAACCTATTTCTTTGTAATAACGAGCTGCTCCAGGATGTAAAGGAACAGGTAGGCCA
>CALFUP010000292.1 GCA_937929875.1 uncultured Cocleimonas sp.
CTCACACTGAAAACTATCATTGGCAACTACTTAGCCGATAACCCACACCGTGCTGGGTTTCAATTATTTTCTCACATCCTACCTCTGAAAACTTTGAACGGATATGCCGAATATGGCTATCAATCGTGCGATCGCTGACATATACATTATATTGATACGAGCCTTGCATGATAGCGTCGCGACTAAACACTTTTTTCGGATGCTTGAGTAACTGTGCCAGCATCGCAAATTCAGTCGCGGTTAAAGAAACAGAGGCATCGTCCCATTTAACTGCATGCTGCTCGCTGTCTAAGCGGAGTTTTCCATGAGTAAATAAAACCGCTTCCTGATCATTTGCAGAGACACTCGCTTGCGTTCGTTTTAAAATCACATTGACTCGCGCAACTAGTTCACGCGGGCTAAAAGGCTTTGTTACGTAATCATCTCCACCTATTTCTAGCCCTAGAATACGATCAATTTCATCATCACGTGAAGATAGAAATAAAATAGGCACATCTGAGCTTTTACGGACTTCACGGCAGCATTCAAGCCCATCCATTTCAGGCATATTGATATCTAAGACGATGAGATCTATTTCATTTTTTTCAAAACAGTGTAACGCTTGTTTGCCATCATTCGCTAAAGTTACTGTCATCTCCGCTTTTTCCAAAGCAAAACTAATCACTTCACGAATATGCGGATCATCATCAACAACGAGTATTTTCTTTTGAGTCATAGTATTAGTTCTTTATTGATTTCCAAGTAAATAAGAATAAAACCGTATAAAGCCAAACATTCATTACAAAGGGTAATAATCTAATATCATCTTCTAAAAAGCTGGCGTTATCTTCAACTGTGATACCTGGTTTATCAAAGATAAAGGCAAAAGGAAAACCAGCCGATACTCTTGGACGATAACACTCCACCCAACTTTGAGCATCACAAACGTTACCAAATAATATAATTTCACCACTAGGGCGTTGATAAAACACTGTCATCAGTACAAATAAAATCGCTAACATAATAGTAACAAGGTTAAGTAAGCACTTTTTCATACTTTTAATACCGTTAGCTACGTAAAAATTTATCGGGGTTAACGTAAAACATACGATCCCAAGCTGCAATGGTATTGGCTTTATAATGCCAGAATTGTGGAAAAACACTGCGAATTGAATAATGTAAATGCGGTGGTTTTCCTTTGGCATTGCCGCTAGTGCCAACTGTGCCTATTTGTTGTCCGGCATCGACGAAACCAAAACGATGGGCTTGAGCTTTATCCAAATGCGCGAAGTAATGAAAGCGCCATTTAGGCCCGATCATGAAGACCACATTGCCGCCCATTTTAATATTGCCGTTAAATAAAACAAAGCCTCCTGTGGGAGCAACCACAGGAGTGCCCTGTTGTGCAAAAATATCTAGTCCACGATGGACGCGTGAGCGCCCCCAAGGATAATACCAAAAGGAGTTAGCATTCCAATCGTGAATTGATGCGCCTTGTACGGGTATTTGTTTTTTTTCGGGGAGGATAAAACCAAAACTGAATACCACCGAACACACAACAATAATCCTGATAATAACCAAGAAAAATGTGTTTTTAATCGTTGGAGATTTTATTGAATTTTTAGTGATGTTTGTCGTTACTTTCATGGTTGTTATTAAAACAACTAGAAATGCAAAAACGAGGAATGATTTATGGAGATTTAGTGCAGAGGCTGATTAACTTCTAGATCGCTAAGGGTTTTGGTTAGATAAGGGCTTTTTATTGTTAATAATTCTCTAATCCTAATGGCTCTTTGTTGTTTAAGCCATTAGATCGCTAAGAAGCCAAGGTGTATTTATAATAAACACACCCCCCTACTTTTTGCAGTTTTATGATTTAGATATTAAATTCAAAAACTCTTCACGGGTTCGTTGATCTTCGCGGAAGGTACCCAGCATCATTGATGAGATCGTTGATGAGTTTTGTTTTTGTACGCCGCGCATCATCATACAAAAATGTTGTGCCTCAAGGACAACTCCAACCCCACGAGCGCCAGTCACTTCTTGAACAGCCTCGGCAATTTGCTTGGTTAGGTTTTCTTGAATCTGTAAGCGGCGTGCATACATATCAGTAATACGTGCTAATTTAGACAAACCAATAACCTTACCTTTTGGTAGATATGCAATATGTGCTTTACCCACGAATGGAAGTAAATGATGTTCACAAAGTGAGTACATTTCGATATCTTTCACAATCACCATTTGATCGTTTTCAGAATCAAATACAGCATTATTAACGATATCTTCTAGCTTCTCGTCATAGCCTTTGGTTAGGAATTCCATGGCTTTGGCCGCACGCGTTGGCGTTTTTAACAAACCATCTCGTTGTATATCTTCACCTAAGTTAGTGAGTAATTCGGCGTAAACTTTGCTGTTATCCATTTATATTCCTTATTATTTTCTGTTTGTTTCTCTATAGATAGAGTGTATTTAACTTCAGCCTAATAGTCACTAATTGATATGTGATTTTTGATCATATATTAATGAATAGCTTTTAAATTCAGTTACTTAATCCTAATAATCAGAAATTGACACCCCCCCACTTTTTCAAGTGTTTTTATAGGGAACTGCTATCCACTTTAATCAAGAGGATATTTTGGTTCTGCTGTAATACGCCAATCATCACCTATTACGCGTATATCTTTTATCTCTAGATTAATTTTATCTTTCATTTGCTGCAATTCAGGTAAATTGAATAAGCCTTTAGCATCATTTCCCATTATTGTGGGTGCCATATAAATGACAATTTCATCAACCAATTTCTCAGAAAGCAACGCTCCGCAGAGTGTTGCCCCAGCTTCTACATGAACTTCATTAATTTCACGAGACGCTAGATCCGTTAATACCTCAGAAAGCGATATCTCACTGGACATAAGCACTTTAAGTTCAGCACCCGCATGAGTTAGCGTTTGAATTTTTTGAGTATCAGCACTACAAGTGTAGATCAATGAATTACCCGGTAAGCTCAATAACTTTGCTGAGCTATCCATTTTCAAGTGTGTATCCAAGACAACTCTTATGGGTTGCCTAACTTCCAGCAAATTTTCATCATCACGCTTTTTATCAATACCCAAGTCTATGGGACTAAGTCTGACATTTAACGAGGGATTATCATTGCTCAGTGTTCCAGACCCCGTTAAGACTGCATCGGATTGGGCACGTAAAAGCTGAACGTCATGGCGAGCTTCGCTACCCGTTATCCATTGGCTTTCACCTGATGCCATGGCTGTTCTTCCATCCAAACTCATAGCCATTTTTACCCGTACAAATGGTCTATTTTTCTCCATTCGTTTAATGAAACCAGGGTTTACATCTCGGGCTTGGTCTTCCATTACCCCTAAAGCCACATCAATTTCGGCATTTTGAAGTTTTTTTACACCGCGTCCAGCGACTTGGGGATTAGGGTCGAGCATCGCTACCACGACTCTTTTAATCCCTGATTCGACTAACGCATCCGCACAAGGTGGCGTTTTACCAGTATGTGAACAAGGCTCAAGAGTGACATAGGCGGTAGCACTTTTAATTAAGTGAAGATCATTCTTTTTAACAGAGTTAATAGCGTTTACTTCAGCGTGCTCTTGTCCTGCTAGCTGATGATAGCCTTCGCCAATCACCTGATTATCCTTCACAATCACGCAACCCACTCTAGGATTAGGGTGTGTAGTGAATAAACCTTTTTTAGCTAATTGGATAGCACGTGACATATACTTTTGATCAGTAGATTTTTGCTCAGGAGTTATTTGATCAGTACTTAATGAATTCATTGTTTTAAGTATCAAAGTATGAGAGTAAGCTACAAGTAAGCTTG
>CALFUP010000293.1 GCA_937929875.1 uncultured Cocleimonas sp.
ATTAAAGCGGGCTTCACTGGCAATGCTGACGATATTCATTAGTAACGTCGGAATTAGTGTAATCATGATTGCACTCTGAATATCCATAAACAATGCTAACAAAGGCGTCGCAATCATCGGGAAACCAAAGCCGATACTGCCATGCACCAACGAGGCTAGTAAAAATATACCAGCGCAAAGTAGTATTAAATCTAGACTAAAAATCATAATCGAAGGATAAGCTATTTAGAGCATTTCAGTGAGATTAAAGTTTTGAGTCAACCTCATAAGGAGATCAGTATTTATTATCACTTTGGGTAATGACTTAATTTGAGATTTAATGATAAAAAGTGGGGGGGTGTCATTTTAACAATACAAGTTTAACTATAATTGAGTTATTTGCGCGATGTCAGACTCGTTTTTTAACCGTACTTTTCTTCTTCGTAAACTTTCTTTTCTTTCCCCATTTATTTGGTGCTTTACCTAGACCATTTAAGCCAGTGAATTCTACAGCGCCGACATCATTGATGAGTTGCTGTAAGCCTTGAGTCATCGGTTGCATGAAATTTCCGTAGCTTATCTCACGTTTACAAATGGCTTCTAGTTGGGATTCCCAATGGGCTGTCATATCGGGGTAACCCATGCTTTCAGGCAGACTGGTGATGAGTTGTATGCCTATGTTGGTAGCTCGAATTTCTTTGCCTTTTCTCGTTAAGTATTCTCGCGTAAAAAGTAACTCAATGATCCCTGCTCGAGTTGCCTCTGTGCCGATGCCATCAGTTTCACGTAATACTTTTTTGATGGCAGGATCATTCACATATCTTGCGATGCCCGTCATTGCCCCTAGGAGTGTGGCATCGGTGAAATGAGCGGGTGGGGTAGTTTGTTTTTCGATTAAATTGGCAGCTGTGCAAGTGACCAGGTCGCCTTTCTTTACGTTGGGCAATTGTTTGGCTGAAAATTCTTTACTGTCATCTTTAGCGTTAGTAGATTTTCCTTTGCTCTGCGGAAATAGCGCTTTCCAACCTTGTGCCAACACGTCTTTTTGTTTGGCGATAAACAAACCGCCGCTGACTTCGCTTTCAATGCTCTTATCTGCATATTCAAAAGACGGGTAAAACTGGATAAGGTACTGCCGTGCTATTAGTTCATAGATATTTAATTCATCACGAGATAAACGACTGCTACCCTTGGAATTGATAGCTTTCATTGTCGGAATAATCGCATGGTGAGCGCTGACTTTACTGTCATTCCATGCCTTACTTTTAAGTTTTAGATTAGCATGTGAAACAGCATCGCTTAGCGTAGTGCACGTTTTTGTGATGGCTTCTGTCACACGCGCTGCTTCATTTAAATGTTCAGTGGGCAAATAGCGGCTATCAGAACGAGGGTAGGTAATCAGTTTGTGTCTTTCATATAGATTCTGGCAAGTGTCTAATACTTGCTTTGCGCTCATACTAAATCGTTTGGCCGCATCAATCTGTAGCGTCGATAAATTATAAGGCAGGGGTGGCGCTTGTTTCTTTTTTTGCTCTGTAACTTTTGTGATTTTGCCGGGTTGATTGCTGACTTTAGCTACGACTGTTTCAGCGAGTTTTTTTGACAATACACGCTTTGCATCATCCATAAAATCTTCGCAGGATTTACTGGGTTTCCATTTGGCTTGAAACGTTTCATGCTTCTCTGTTTGAAGCGTAACCATCACTTCGTAAAACGGTTTAGTGACAAAATTAAGAATGTCTAAGTCACGGTGTACCACCAAACCGAGTAAAGGAGTTTGTACTCTTCCGACAGAGAGAACGCCCTTAAACCCTGAACCCTGTCCTTTAAGCGTACATAAGCGCGTCATGTTAATGCCGTACAACCAATCTGCACGCGCTCTGGCTAACGCAGAGGTCGCTAAAGGTACAAACTCGGTGTTACTTTTGAGATTATTTAAGGATTTCTTCACGGCACTGGCGTTGAGATCATTGATGAGACAACGTTGCGTTGCTAGCTTTTTGGCTTTTGAAACACCGCAGTGATTAATCACTTCATCAATCAAAATCTGACCTTCACGATCCGGATCTCCCACATTAACTAACCCATCGGCTTTTTTAATGAGTTTTTTGAGGATAGTAAATTGCTTTCGGGTTTTGGGTTTTATCTCAAGCTTCCAAACATCAGGTACGATCGGTAAATGGTCAATGACCCATTTTTTATAATCAGGGTTGTAGGCTTCGGGCTGGGCCTGTTCGAGTAAATGACCGATACACCAACTCACCACGTCGCCATTTCCCGCTTCAATAAAGCCATCGCCCTTTTTATGTGGTTTTGGTAATACGTCCGCAACTGCACGACCAAGACTGGGTTTTTCAGCGATATATAGGATCATGGTGTTAGATACATATATTTTTCATATGAATAATTGAGTGGTATTTATATTATCAAAAAGTAGGGGGGTGTTGTTTTTTAGGCTCACCAAGAGCTAAAAATTATGTTTAAGTTTCCAAAGGAAATACCCGTACTAAATGGTTTTTAGCGAAATTATGTATAAGCAAAAAGTGGGGGGTCGCCTTCTCAACAATCAAACCCTTAGGCCAGCGCCTGCGCAATAAAGTCAGGTTTAACCCGAGTGCCTCCGACTTCTTGATTCGTTTTTTTGTCGAACCAAAATTGCATTGGTTGCTCGTAACCGATGCCATGCATATAGTTATACAGCGCTTTTTTTAGACCTTCTCCTAATAGTTCATGATCTACATTCTGGGGATCACTAAAGGCGACATCATTATTGGCAAAGGTGATGTTTTTATTTGGATGCAAGGTGATTTTGTATTCATCTGGTTGCAAGCCTACAGGGCTATGAATAGTGGCTGAGAAACGATGCCAGTAAGCCGATTGGAAACAGCCATGTAGCATTAACTGCCTGACTACTTCTAATGAATCTACAGTCTCTTTTGCAGTCTGTGTGGGGAAGCCGTACATGAGATAGGCATGAACCAAAATACCAGCATCAGCAAAACCTCTTGTGACACGGGCTACTTTTTCGATACTAACGCCTTTTTTCATTAGCTCTAATAACCTGTCAGATGCGACTTCTAGTCCGCCACTAATTGCGATACAGCCTGAGTCTGCGAGTAGCTGGCATTTTTCGGGAGTAAAGGTTTTCTCAAATCGGATATTACCCCACCAAGTGATAATGAGGTTTTTTTCGATCAATTTTTCAGCCATTGCGAATAGCACTTTAGGTGGCGCTGCTTCATCGACAAAGTGAAAACCTGTTTGACCTGTTTCTGCAATTAACTGCTCAATGCGTTCAACAATGATGTCGGCACCTGCTTCGTCATAGCGACCAATATAGTCCAAACTAATATCGCAAAACGTACATTTAGACCAATAACAGCCATGTGCGATGGTGAGTTTATTCCAGCGGCCATCACTCCAAATGCGGTGCATCGGATTGAGCATTTCACACAGTGATAAGTATTTATCTAATGGCAAGCCATCGTAACAAGGCGTTCCAATATCTTTGTGAGCTATGTCTGGTAACTGTTTATTATTGCTATAGATTAGTTCCCCTTGGTTTAAATGATATGTTCGAACCAAGTCTGCTTCTGTGGCTTTTCCTTGTAAGTGATCCAGTAAACTCATCAAGGGCTGTTCGCCATCGTCTAGTAAAATGTAGTCAACATATTCAAATAAACGTACATCTTTTACTGTACGTAATTCTGTATTAACGTAACCGCCGCCCATAAGCACAGGCATATCGGGGTGATGCTCTTTACAATACTTAGCGATTTGTAAAGCGCCCAACATATTTCCGGGAAATGGCACGGTTATGCCAATAACATCAGGGGATTCATCCTTTAGATAGTTATCTAACAAGCTGCGAATATGTTCTTCTGTAAAACTTATGTCGCCTTGCAAGGTTTCATATAAGTCATCAAAACTGGGATTTGAGGCAGCAAGGCGTTCTCCATATCGTGATACTTCAAAGTTTGGGTCTACACCATCATGAATGACTGACACTAAGTCATCAATAAACAAACTTGCTAAATACTTTGCCTTGTCTTGCGTGCCTAAGTCACCAAAAGCCGTGTGCAACATGTTCTCAGAAACCTCGAGCATTTCGTTGAGGTTGTCGAAGGTTGGGCCTTCAGGTAAAAATTGTCGAGATACAATACGATGCGCTAAGCTTGGGTCTTTACCCTGTAGAAATCGAAGCGCAGGTTCCGTGCATCGTCGATATCCATCTACATTAACGAGAAAATGGTAGATCGAGTCGGGTAACTCATCGTCTTCGAAATCAGCGTAATTATCTTCAACTTTATCCAAGATTGTGTCGATGCCTTCAGTGCATAGCATTGACAACAATACTTCTATTGCCATATCACGCTGAACTACGTCACAACCTTCTTTACGTAAGAAGCCAGTGATGTAAGCAGTGGCAGGGTAGGCAGTATTCAACTGCGTCATCGGAGGAGTAAGGAAGAGGGATTTCATTTGTAGATTATAACGTGAAAGAATAGAAGTGCCACAGTGTTACAAGGCTAAGAATTCATTAAGCACGCATAAGGAAACGAGTTATAAACAGGCAAAAAGTGGGGGGGTGTCAATTATTATTGCTTGTTCTATAGTTTGTTAGGATGTCGCTTGTTTATCAGGCATTATGTTGTTCAATTTATTTCTCTTACTCAACTAATAAACACGAGTACTTTCATTATGCCACTAGCTTCTCTGTTAAATACTGCTTTAGCTAAACGTGCTGACCTTATCGATACACTCAAAAGCTCATCAAAAGATGATCTATCTAGAACGGATTGTTTTCGTGTTTTTCATGGCACGGTTGAAGGCGTAAATGGTCTTAATATTGATCGGTATGGAGACGCTTGGTTAATTCAAACCTTTCATCAAACACTTAGCGAAGCAGAACTTGAGTCGATACATAAAGCGCTGTTAGCGGTTGAAGATTTACCGATTGTGTATAACGACCGCTCTAATAGAAACTCACGGATTCTTAACAAGCTAGATATTGAAACGGAAGCTTATGCTCGATCAGAGCAAGTGATTACTGAGAATGGTATTAAATATATCAGCAGATTACGTCATGAAGGGCAAGACCCACTATTGTTTTTGGATATGCGTGTTGGTCGAGAGTTTGTAAAAGCCAACAGTCATAAAAAAAGCGTGTTGAATTTATTTGCCTATACTTGCGGAATTGGCACCGCAGCAGCTGTCGGTGGTGCAAAGCGAGTGGTTAATGTTGATTTTTCATCCTTTGCTTTAGCTGCAGGACGCAAAAATGCAGAACTAAATGAGAAACGAAATGAGGCGTTTAATGATGTTGAATCTAGGCTCGAATCAGTGAGTCAATTTATACACAGTGATGCGTTCCCAGCGTTACGGCAATTAGCAGGACTTAAAGTTAGTGGTCGGGGTAGAAAGAAACTCCCAGATTACCCCAAAATGTCGGCATCTCAGTTTGATATTGTCTTTTTAGATCCTCCACGCTTCGCAAAAAGTGCCTTTGGTACTGTTGATTTAATTAATGATTATCAAAGCTTATTCAAACCAGCAGTATTAGCGACGAAGCCAGGTGGTAAGGTCATTGCTTGTAATAATGTTGCCAAGGTTGATAGAGAAAGTTGGTTCAAAAGCTTAGTGCGTTGTGTTGAAAAACAAGGGCGTTCAGTCAGTGAGTCAAGTTGGTTAGAGTGCCACCACGACTTTCCATCGTTTGATGGCAATCACCCCTTGAAAATAGTGTCATTAACTATTATCTGAGGTCTTTTAAGTGTATTGGTTAAGTTTGCGGCGAGCTGTTATGTAAGACAGTTCTAAATTAGTTATGCGAAGTCTTAAAAAATTGATCATTGATAAAGTTAAAAAATACTACGGACCTCGATATCGTAAACAATATTTATTAGATCAGTTTTATTGAAGGGACAATTCACCTTTCATAAATAAGGCGGCTTCACCGCTCATAATAACTCTGTCATTTTTATTTTCACAAAATATATCTACTGAACGTTTTGACAGTTGAGTCGCATGTAACCTGTTTTTATCAAGTTTCTCAGACCAGAAGGGAGTCAATACACAGTGAGATCTACCTGTGACTGCATCTTCTGGAATACCTGCATTCGGGGCAAAAAATCGAGAAACAAAATCTACATTGTCACCTTTGGCAGTAGCTATTACTCCAAAGAAGTTTGTTAGATCACTTAACCTTTCCATATTTGGCTTGAGGTTTTTGATATCTTCTTCTGTTTCGTAAAGCAACAGCAAGTCGTTAGATTCTAAAACTTGTAATGGGGTCTTGCCGAGAGCTTGAGAAATTTTATGAGTAATACTTCCCCAATTTACCTTTCTTGAAGGTAAGTCCATGCTTAGTTTACCACTGGGTGTTTTGTTAACGATTAACTCACCACTTAAGGTGTTAAAGGAGACAGTACTAAGTTGAGTTTGGAGAAACTTGAAGACAACAAAAGCACTTGCCAATGTAGCATGACCACAAAGATCAATTTCCACTTCTGGAGTAAACCAACGCAAGTCATAACCATTTTCGGTTTTTATTAAAAATGCAGTTTCAGATGAATTATTCTCAGCTGCTATATTCTGTAAAATTTCGTCATCTAGCCAAGTATTCAAAACACAGACTGTTGCAGGGCTCCCTGAAAAAATTTTGCTACTGAACGCAGCTACTTGATAAATAGGTATTTTCATTTGAACCAAACATAAGTGAATTAATAATAAGTATTGATCATATTTCTAGAGAAGAAAATTATGTATAACTATCTGATCAAGAGTCTAAAACTAGGTTTGTTCAGGTATATTTAAACATTATGATTGAAAAATATACAAAACAAGAAAGTTAAATCTCATTAAAAATCTGAGCGTAAAATTATGGTACAATCATTAAAAAAATGACTACAAATTTACATAGGGGCATGTAATGAAGTTAATTCAAATATCTGAGGGGCAGATGTTGTTAAATAATAAGGTAAAACTAATCAATTATTCATTGAGACAGTTACCACTTTTAGTATTTGTAGTACTGTTGATTGTTTCTATATATCCTTATAAATCTGTTCAAGCTATTGAGCCAAATCAAATACCTCAAGTACAAAAAATCGTAGAAGCGTTCAAGCAAAATAATAGAATTGCTGTTGCCAAATTAGTTTCATATCCCTTATTGCGACAAGCTCCCTTAACACCAATAAGAACAGAGCATGAGCTTTTAAGTCGATATGATGAAGTTTTCGATCAGGTTTTATTGAGAACTATTACACAATCTAATATTTATACTGACTGGGACAGTATTGGTTGGCGTGGAGTAATACTTAACAATGGGATCGTCGCAATTGATCCTGATGGGAATATCACTGAGGTAAATTATCATTCTCCACGAGAACAAGCCTTAGTAAACAAGTTAAATAGCAATAGTGTCGCTAAAGGTCGTCGCTCTTTACATCGTAGTGTTACGGATTATAAGCAAGCAGTTGTTGAGTTAACCACTCCGCGATTTCGTATTCGTGTCGATAATGTAGGGGATGATAAACGTAATTTACGTTATACCGCTTGGCCCGTTAATAAAAACACCTCTGAAGCGCCAGATTTGATTCTAAACAATGGACGTGTTTATAGTAGTAATGGTCGAAACCAACATTATGTTTTTAACAATGGTAATTATAGTTATCAATTAAATATTAATTCAAATGGATTAAGTTCTCATGCAACAGGAAGTCTCGTGGTTGTTAAAAATGGTAAGCCTTGGTTACGTGAAAAGGCAACTAAAGTGATACATCGGTAAAACTAATTATAATAAATTGTAGCTAGTACCGGCGACATCAGCATATAAAGTCTTTATCTTTACTTTGCTTAAAATGTTTACTCGTTTCACTTATATCAAACTAATCAATTACCTCAGTTTTTAAGTTTTCAAAAAGTAGGGGGGTGTATTTATAAACACTTGGTATTCTGATTTATATATTATGAAATTAATTTTTAAGCTAATTCATTCGGCTTTACTCTTTGGCGTATCATTTCTGTTTTTAACCGCTTGTTCCAGTCTGGGAGAGAACTCTAAGACGTTAGTCAGTCAGCATATTAAAAATATCAGATTTGCACATCCTATCTCTGAACAACGCGTCATCATTTATAATCACGGTATTCATCGACCACAGCTAACGGAACCTTGTTATATGCCTTATAACAAGCCACCTAAATCATTGCTAACGATGATTGATATGCGGACCATGGTTTATAATCTTTGTTCTACAGCCAAAGAATCACCTGCTATTTCCTCAGCGGGTAAACAAGTCTATCTGCGTAAAGTAGAAATCAATCATACTATTGATGAGTTTCTATCTCGCGGTATTCAACCCCGAAATCTATTTTTAGCGGGACATTCTAATGGTGCTTGGACTTCACTAATGATGATGCGTGATGTAAACAAGCGCTTTAATGGAGTTATCGCCTTTGCTCCTGCTTTTGCCGGTAAACGCAAAGAAGGTAGTTTCGCCCCATGGTGGAGAAATACTGTAAGACCAAATCAAATCAAAGATATGCTAAAGGCACCGACTATGGATGCTTTAGTATTTGCTTATGAACGTGATGAATACAATCGGCCACAAGACTTAGAATTTTTATCTTTACATTACCCATTACTAGGTGCTAGAGGAGTCGATTTAGTTGCTTATGATTGTGGCTTACGTAATGCACACCAAACCTTTAGAAATGATTGTCGTCTGTTAAATACCTCGCTCCGTATTAAGCAATTTATTGATAATCAAACACGAGCGTGGTGATTATTTTAAATCTATCATATATATGTCGTTCAAAGGTCTCTTCAGTTCTTAAGTACTAATATTGACCAGAATGACACTTGATCAGCTAATTTTTGATCGTGTAAAAAACTTGTTTAAAACTTAATAAGAACTGTAGTTGCATATACGTAAATTGCACATAATATAAATACGAGTTATAATCAATAAGTTGGATTGATCTAGACCCGAAATCTGATCTATGACAACTCAGATTGAATTTTATTGATAATCTTGTTTTATATATTCAAGATTTTCCAATCTTTAATTTTCTGTTTTTATGTTAAAAAATAAAAATAAGAGCGATTCAATGTATAAAGAAAATAATCGTGATACTAAAACTTCAGAAAATAGTACTGAGGACTCCAAAGAAGTAGGCCCTTTCCATAAAGGAGAAAGAGATTTACAGATTCGTGCTGGTGTAAACCAAGAATTGCAAAGATTGGCTAAACGCGCAATAACCAATTCTTTGCCCATTCAACACCAAATATTTTTTACTAAACTACCGATGGTGTTTGTAGCAGTAGAAGATCAACAAAGTAATGTCTGGTCTAGTATTTTAATGGGTGATGTTGGTTTTATCGAAATCAATGATGTAAATAGTATGACTATTAATGCTCAGTTTTTAGATGTTGACCCTTTGGTAAATCAACTGAAGCTCAGCAGTGAGATGGGCATACTGGGTTTTCAGTTTGAAACCCGAAGAAGAAATCGCGTCAGCGCTATAGTGAGCGAAATATCAGATTCTAAAATCACTTTAGAGGTTAAACAATGTTATGGCAATTGCCCAAAGTATATTCAACGACGCCAAGGTCATCGTTTAAATTTTAAAAAAACACCTGTTTCTGTTTTATTCGATTCTTTTGATGATGACATGCAACAGTTTATCAGTGATGCAGATAGTTTATTTATAGCAAGTCAGTATATTGATGAATCTAAAAATAATCATAATAAAAGTAAAAACCGAGGCGTTGACTCATCTTATCGAGGTGGAATGCCAGGGTTTATCAAAGTGCTAAATGAGACAACTTTTTTGATTCCAGACTATATAGGTAATAATTTTTTTAATACGATGGGAAATATCTCTCAAAATCCCAAGACTGGTATTCAATTTTTAGATTTTGAAAATGGTCATCGTATAATGCTGACTGGAACCTCAGAGATTATCTGGGCAGATGATCAAGAGCTACCATTTGAGGGTGTTGATCGTATGATTCGTTTTACATTGGATCACGGTTATCATCTTAAAAACAGCTTGCCATATACCTGGGAGTTTACAAGTTATTCACCGTTTTCAAAAGCTTATGCGGGCGATGATGTAGAAGTGTAAAAACTCAAACATTGTTTCTGAATTAGTTTTTACACTTCTCATTTCATACGTTAATTCTCAAACAATTCAGTTTGAAACTTTCTATTTATACCGCAGGCTTTTGGCGTTGAGTTGTATTTTTATACCGTGAAATAGCAAAGTTATCGCTTAATATTTCAGGCTGCTTACCACATACGATATCAGTACAAACTTTAGCTGAGCCAAAACTCATGGTCCAACCTAAGGTTCCATGTCCTGTATTTAAAAACAAGTTAGGAATATCTGTCTTACCTATTAGTGGAGTGCCATCCGGTGTCATTGGGCGTAAACCACACCAAATATTATCTTCCGTTAAGTCAGTTCCATTTGGAAATAAATTAGAGATTACAAAGCGCATGGTATTGCGTTGTTTATCACCTATACTCAAATCATAACCGGTTAGTTCAGCGACTCCAGCGACACGAATGCGATTCCCTAATCGTGTTACTGCAACTTTGTATGTTTCATCCATAATGGTTGAAACAGGTGCTGCATCTTCATTGATAACAGGAATGGTTAGAGAATATCCTTTAACAGGGTAAACAGGGCTATCGATTCCAACGTGCTTTAGCAGCTTGGTTGAATAGCATCCTAATGCCATGATGTATTTATCTGCGGTAAAATCACCCGCGCTGCTAGAAACAGAACTGATTTGACCATCATCATCCATGTTGAGTTTGTCGATAGTAGTATCAAACTTAAATTCAACCCCCATTTCACGACATTTTTCCATCAGTTGCGTGGTTAGCTTAAAACAATCACCTGTCATATCATTGAGTAAACGTAAGCCACCTTTGATATCGCTTTTTACATCTGCAAGACCTGGTTCAACCTCAACACAACCGTCAGCATCTAATAGTTCAAAAGGAACATTGTTTTCCTTAAGTACAGCTATGTCTTTTGCAGAACCTTGCAATTGAGCTTCTGTTCTGAAAATCTGTAAAGTCCCTTTTCGCTCATGGTTGTAATCAAACTCTAATTCTTTATCAAGTTCTATCAAGCAATGACGACTGTATTCAGCCAGTCTTACCATGCGATCTTTATTGATGCCGTAGGCTTTTTCAGTACAATTGGCAAACATTCGTGTGATAAATTTGATTTTATCCCAGTCTGGTTTAAAACTAACAATCAGTGGTGCATATTTACTGAGAATCCATTTAACAGCTTTTTGGGGTACTCCAGGTGCTGCCCAAGGTGCTGAATAACCAGGTGATATTTGTCCTGCATTTGCAAAACTAGTTTCTAAACCTGCACTTGATTGTCTATCAATTACCGTGACCTTATGACCTTCTTTTGCCAAATAATAGGCGTTAGTAACACCAATTACACCACTTCCTAAAATGATAATATGCATATCTGCTTACCTAAATATGAGAGACTTCTAGTTTGTCTCTGATAACCATAATTGCCTTTTGAGCACCATTTCTAACAAAATTCTTAACAGGCGAAATAGTAAATCTATTTTAAGAAAATATTTTGCTGTATTTTAATTTATACCAGAATATAATACGCATAAATCAATAACTGCAGTGTAAATTATGGCAAATGATAAGAAGTCCCGTTCACTCGACCGTATAGATAGAAATATCTTAAGGGAGCTGCAAAAAAATGCACGTCTGTCATACGTTGAATTGGCAGATAAGGTAGGGCTTAGTACCTCACCGTGTTTAGAAAGAGTAAAGCGTTTAGAGAATGATGGTTGGATAAAAAGCTACAACGCCAAACTCTCCGCATCTAAGTTAGAAGCCTCGTTATTGGTGTTTGTAGAAATTAGTCTAAATTACAATTCTGGTGATGTATTTAATGAATTTCGTGACTCGGTATCCCGTTGGCCTGAAATTCTAGAATGTCATCTTGTCTCAGGCGATTTTGACTATTTATTAAAAATTCGTATTGCTGATATGAAAGCCTATAGAGATTTATTAGGTCAGATAGTTCTAGAATTACCTGGAGTCAGAGACTCAAGAACCTTAGTGGCAATGGAGACAGTTAAGGAATCTAGCGAATTGTTAATTAAAGAGCTTTAAAGCACACCCCCCCACTTTTTGCACTACAAAAAGCCAAAGAGGTAATAGACAAGAGACTGAATCTAACCAACATGTTTGTTTTACTGTCGAGATCATACTTTCAATCAGTCTATTACGCATTTATGTCATGCTAAATTGTTTTATCTTAGTATCGTTTTAAAGGGGTTGTTGTTCTTATTAAAAACAATACTAGTAATAGGATTAGGATCTCGATATTCCAACTTCCTGCTGCTGAATAACTTTCTAGATTAGTGATCTTGACAGATTTACCCTCCTTCACTTTATCTTTAAATTGCAATAATTCACTATCCAAATTGTTAATCATGTCATCAAAAGCCAAATTAAAACCCTCTAGCGCTTTCTGATCCATTACGCTATCAACACCAATTGCTGTAGAGCGTTTACGTAATTTACTTATACCAGGTGCTCGCATTAATAATTTGCGACTTCTAACGTCGAATACAGCAGTATCAACAAAGGTTTGTATGGTGTTCTCATTACCAGGAATTACATACATGCCAACGATAGTCCAATAGAGCAATGATGCATTATTGTGACGTGTTTGAGTGAGCTGGTCGTATGATATCAATGCGATAACGTCCACGTCATGCATTTTAGCTACTTGATCTAAGGTGTCAAAACCTGTGCCGTTTTTAAATGTCTGATGACGTAAATAAGTACTTGGAATAATGTTGACGTCGTCAATAAAGCGATGCTGTGAGAAGTCAGACTTCAATTTGTTTAAAAGGCGATATTCGTTACTTGTATCTAAAGTTCTACCGCGCCAATTCTGTGAAGGCAAAAATGCGATACCTATTTTTATAGGTAAGCTTAATTGAGGGATTTTCTCGGCTTTTTCTACTTTTATTTGCTTATTAGGATATAGAAAACTCGCTAAACTACTGGAATGTGATTGTTTGCCATGGTGTTCACTGACCATCCCAGAACAACCACTAAGAAATAATATAATAGTTAAGAAAAAGACCGTATTTTTTACTAGATAACGAAAATCTGATCGAGTCGTTTTGCTAGTTTGAAACGTTTGAGCTGACATTGTAATTCCTCACTGTTGATGTGAGGAACTATGCTTTAAAGGACTATTGTTTGAAATAATTGTTCGATTAGTTTTAGATAACTTACCTCTAAGTATTGTTTTTTACTACCTGACTACTTTTGTAGTAGCTTAATGAGCTGTCGGTTTAGCAGTATCGCGGTACTTAGTTAACCAAAAATCTAAACCTTGAGCATTTAAAAGGCTATCAAACTTAATCACATTTTTTTGTGTTTCAATGTCTTGATCACAATCTAATTCAGCGAGTTTTTTCAATAAGTAGTTTTGGATATTTTGGTTGATATTCTCTATTCTATTTTCAGTCTTGTCCGTAAAGTCTACAGCTATTTGTGCAAACGCTTTTACGCTTTCTTTCAATTGCTCAACAATTTCTGGAGTAGGGATGATTTGGCTATAATGAGTCAGGTAGATTTGTTCGGGGTTCTTCGCCATTATTTTATCTATACTGGCTAATAAGGCATCAGGGTCAAATTGAACTGGCGTTGTGGTGGCAAATATTAAACGATCTTTTTTAGTCGATAAATGTGGGTATGACAAGCCAAAAGTATCACCTGAGAAAATGCCATTACTTTTTACATCATAAACACAAAAATGATGACGTGCATGACCGGGCGTATCTAAAAATTCAAACTCTCGATTATTCATAGTGAGTTTGAATCCATCTGCAGCTTCGATAACTCGCTCTTTGTTTATAGGTTTAATATCACCATAAAGCTCGTTGAGTCTTTCCTCACCGTATACTGCACTGGCACCTGCAATTAATCTACTCGGATCAATCATGTGAGCCGCACCGTAGGGATGTATCACCAATTCGGCATTGGAACATTGGCTCATTAACTCACCAGCACCACCGGCATGATCAAGATGAACATGGGTAGGGATAATGTAGCGAACATCATCAAAGCTTAACTGCATTGATTCGAGAACTTCTTTTACATAAGGAATACTATGATTGGTGCCCGTTTCAATGATTGCTACCGCGCCTTTTTCTTCAACTATATAAAGGGCGGCGATCTCTTCTGACATATATTCGGTATCCATAACCGTAATGCCATGAGAAAGTTGTTGATAGTTCGCTTTATTTGTCATTTTGAGTCCTGTTTGCTTACTGCTTGGCTAGCCTTTTATATTATTAGCTAAGCCTTAATTTTAAGCTTAAGTATTTTAACTAACCAGCGCTTGAATTTCAGTCAATGATTCAGGATCATCAATGGTTGATGGAATGATATATTCTTCACCATTGAAAATCTGACGCATGGTTTTACGTAAGATTTTACCTGAACGTGTTTTTGGTAAGCGTGGCACAACATGGACTTCTTTAAAAGAGGCCACCGCCCCAATTTCTTGACGAACAAGTGCAATTAATTCTTTGCTGATTTCCTCTTCGCTGCTATCGATTCCATTCTTCAGGATGACAAAACTCGTTGGCATTTGTCCTTTAAGTTCATCATCACGGCCTATTACTGCACACTCAGCAATAGATGGATGCTTGCCTATAATTTCCTCCATCTCACCTGTTGATAATCGGTGTCCAGCAACATTGATCACATCATCGACTCGACCCATGACAAAGAGATAACCCTCATCATCGATAAAACCGCCATCACCACTGGTGTAATAGCCTTCATGTAATTCTAAATATCCGCTTTTAAAACGATCCAAATCTCCCCATACTGTGGTTAAGCAGCTTGGCGGTAATGGGAGTTTAATAGCGATATCACCTTGTTCGTTTGGCCCTAGTTGTTTGCCATTTTCGTCAAGTATGTGGATATCAAACCCGGGACATGGGACGGTTGCTGAACCGGGTTTAACGGGCATCATTTCAATGCCTGTCATGTTTGATGCAATCGCCCAACCTGTTTCTGTCTGCCACCAGTTATCTACGATGGGTAATTTGAAGTTTTCTTCTAGCCAATCAAATGTTGCAGGGTCGAGCCTTTCGCCTGCAGAGTAGAATGCGTCTAGGGATGAAATGTCATATTGCTTGGCAAAATCAGCATTTGGATCTTCTTTTTTGATTGCACGATATGCCGTAGGCGCTGTAAATAAGCCTTTAACTTTATGATCAGCAATCACACGCCAGAAAGCACCCGCATCTGGGGTCATAATCGGCTTGCCTTCATAGATAATGGTGGTACAGCCGTGAAGTAATGGTGCATAAATGATATAGGAATGACCCACTACCCAACCCACATCGGAGGCAGCCCAAAATACATCACCGGGGTCAATGTTATAGATAGCCTTCATGCTGTATTTTAGTGCAACAGCATGACCACCATTTTCACGTACTACACCTTTGGGTTTACCTGTAGTGCCAGAAGTATAAAGAATATAGAGAAGGTCATCGCCATTGACTGGCGTGCAATCAGCAGGCTTTGCTTTAGCTACTGCCTGTTTCCAATCAATATCACGACTATTATTCATTTCTGCAGTCGCTTCGGGACGCTGGAAAACGACACAATGATCTGGTTTGTGAGTGGCAATTTCAATCGCATTATCAATCAGTGGTTTATATTCAATGATACGTTTAATTTCAACACCACATGAAGCGCTTAGAATAACTTTTGGTGCTGCATCATCAATACGAACGGCAAGTTCTGGTGCGGCAAAACCACCAAAAACGACTGAATGTATGGCGCCAATCCTGGCACAAGCATACATCGCAATGGCTGCTTCTGGGATCATCGGCATATAGACAATGACACGATCGCCTTTTTCAACACCAAGATCTTTGAGCATTCCCGCACATAATGCGACTTCATCACGAAGTTCTCGAAAGGTATAGGTTTTTTGAGTGTTCGTTACAGGTGAGTCGTAAATGATTGCCGCCTGATCTGCTCGCCCGTTTTCGACGTGATGATCCAATGCCATATAACAGGTATTCATTGTCGCATCTGCAAACCAATGATGAATGCCATGCTCGTCTTGACTTAATACTTTCTCAGGTTCTTTAAACCAAGGCAGGGCATTCGATTGTTCTTTCCAGAAAGCTTCAGGATCGTTTCGGGCGGCATCGAATTCTTTTTGGTAACTCACTTCGTTCTCCTTTGGTGTAACGTGATCACGCCATAAATTTCAACAGCACTTAAACAAAAAATGCTCAAAAAGTAGGGGGGTGTCATTTATATTGTTTTATTTAGCAAATAATACTTATTGCTTGTTTAGATCATTGATTATGTTGTTTATTACAAATCAGCTAAAAAACTGGGTAAATTCCTCTACTTCTAGTCTTGAGGTACGATAACTATTTATCAGGGCATCTTTATCTTCGTATCCCAGAGCGATACCACAAAGCAATATCGAATCATCTGAGTAGCCTAACTCTGGTTTAATAATGTGTGGGTAATCTGCCACCGATGCTTGAGGACAGGTCGCTAATCCAAGGTCTTCTGCCGCAAGCATGATGGATTGTAGGAACATTCCATAATCCATAAAGGAGCCTTTTTCCATGATAGGATTCATAAAAAACAACAACATTACGGGAGCATCAAATGCGCGATAATTTGCAGCCCATTGATCCATTTGGCGTTCTTTGTCCTCTCGTTTGATGTCCAATGTTGAATACATCAACAGTCCACATTCTTTACGACGGTCTTTAAATGGTGAAATCCATTCTTTGGGGTAATAATCGAAATCAGCTTTGCCTTTATCTCCACCGCGGAATGCTTGCTCAATTTTTTGTTGAAGATCAATTTTCTTCTCGCCTTGCACAACAGCCACTTGCCACGGTTGAGTATTGGTACCTGAGGGTGAGTGTTTAGCAGCATCTAAGAGTGCATGAATAGTGTCAGCTGTAACCGCTTTATCGGCGAAGGCTCTTACTGATTTTCGGTGTTTTAGTGCATCAATGACATTCATTTATTTGGTATCCAACTATTTGTAAAGGTTTAGGGATTTTGTAGATATGAGGTTTTTAGGTATTGATTTCGATTGGGGGAATTCGCACATTTCCTTCCATCAGAACACGAGCACTGCGACTCATAATGACTTTTTCTACGCTCCACTCTCCATCAATTTGATTTGCTACTGCACCTACTTTTAAGGTACCAGAAGGATGCCCAAATCGAACGGATGACTTACCTTGATCAGAAGCGTCACCACCACCTGCGGCTAGATTGACTAAAGTGCCAGGTATTGCTGCGGCAGTGCCAATAGCAACAGCGGCAGTGCCCATCATCGCGTGATGTAACAAGCCCATTGATAAAGCCCTAACATTTAGGTCAATATCTGCTGCATTAATTGATTTTCCACTGGATGAAACATAGCTTTCAGCTTTAGCTACAAAAGCAACC
>CALFUP010000294.1 GCA_937929875.1 uncultured Cocleimonas sp.
TATTTGAATATTTCGAGATGGTTTTGTGTTGTAGCAATTATTAGAGCGTCTTCACCTTCGTCATTTTTAAGTTTTAAATCGGCGCCCTGTGAAATGAGGTACTTAACGGTTTCTCGATTGTCTTCTTTAATGGCGATATGAAGTGGTGTGAGTCCTAAATTATTCTTTTGGTTTATGTCGATATTTGATTCAAGTGATTTTTTAACTTCATCAACGCCATAGCGTTCTGTAACATAAAATATATCCTTTTTGACTAAATTTAAACCAAAGTCAGCTCTAGTAATGAGTAAATTGTTATTGCGTGCGAAGATCTGACAAGGAGCTAAAAATTTATTCTTTTTAGCTTTTTTTCTTTTTCCCTCACATCGTTTAAGTGTCTTTTTTAAAGTGTCACCATTCGCAGCTTTTCTTAATAAAAGTTTGCAGTATCCTGTTCTATGTTTTTCTCTAGGAACGTAGATAAATACTTTCGGACTTTTCTTTTTTAAGTATCTTTTGAATTGACTACGGCAATGAGGATTGTCTATAGCATCCATTGCTGAATTTCTAAATTGAGTTAATCCAGCTGCATCAGTATTTGGATTTATATCAACAGTAGTTGTATCGGCAGATACAAAGACAGATGATAAAAATAAACAAAATAAAATCAGTATTCTCATTACATTATCTCGATTATTACTAACAAAAACATCTAGACGTTATAGCACTAATAGTGAGGATTTATTGAAAAAACAATGAAAAGAAGAGTCCTCCTATTCGTGAATTGAAAGCAAAGATGGGTAAGAAAACACATCAATTTCTAAATTTTCGGTTAGAATTGTTTGTACCGCTTTGGCTTTTGTAACTAATGCTGGGTCTTTACTGAGTAAGCTGGCTTCGATTAGTAACGCTTCTGCTGAGATTAAAGCGCTGTCGGATATATGGGTTAGTTGTTTTGTGCTGGGTAATAGGCTGACTGACTCTTCTATCCAGAAGTCCTCTTTGTGAAAATTATTCCACGCTATTTTGGCTATTTCTTGTCCTATTTTATGTGCTTTGCTGTCATTGGCTTTTGCTCCCCACTGTAATAAACCCCATGAAACAGCGGCATAATCATATAAGCCTCCTGGTTTATTGTTAGCGGCGGAGCGTCTTAAGGTTTTTCCGTCCCACAAACTAATAAGAAATTTAGATAATTGATCGCCTGCTTGTTGAAGACTTTTATCGTAGTGTATACCTTTGGCAAATGCGCTAAGTGCTAGGCCATTCATACCTGCGAGTAGTTTTGTATCTTTTGGAATCACTCGGGTTTTATTGCGGTACTGTTTAAGTTTTAGCTTAATATTCGCAACACTGCTTTGAATTTCAAGTTCTGACTTTGACATCATTATTGATAATGCTTTTATGCTTAGTTTTTGTCGTGGCAGATTACCTGTGGGAAAGTCATTAGGGCGTGTCATATTCCAGTAGGCATTGGCGATTGCTAGTTCATCGCTCGTTAGTAGCTTCTTTAATTCTGCTTGTTGCCATAAGTAATAGCCGCCTTCTATATTCTTATCATCTACTGCTGATAAGCTTGAGATGTAGCCGTTAACTTTAGTGTCGCGCATTTCGTTTTGTAAAAAGTGCAATGTTTCTATTGCTGTTTCGCGGTATTCAGCTTTGTTATAAATATCAGCTGCATCGAATAAAGCCAATGGCAATAGCGCATTGGTATAGATCATTTTTTCAAAGTGGGGCGTTTCCCAGTCGGGATCGGTTGTATAGCGATAAAAGCCACCGGCAATATCATCATGTAGGCCTTGGCTGATAATTTTGTCAAAAGTTAGTTGCAGAAACTCATCAGCGTCTTTATTTTTGGCTTCACGGTTAAGTTTTAATAAACCCCAAAGCTGTGGGATTTGTGGGAATTTATTCTGCTCGCCAAAACCACCGTTTAATTCATCTGCATATTGCATGGCAACGTCGATAAAACGACTTTTTAATGGTTTGATATTGCTATCGATAGGCGCTTCTTGTTTGTTTAACATCTCCGCTAAACTTGCGTTCATGTTTTTAGCTCGTTGCTTTAATGAAACGTGTTCATCTTTCCATTTAATATTTATTTGATCGATTACATTAGAAAATCGATCCGCTGGCAGGTATGTCATACCGACCATTGAATACCCCTCGGGCGTAACAAATACATTCAGCGGCCAACCTGCCGTGCCATTGGTGAGTTGTACAAATTCAATCAGTTCTTTATCTAAAACAGGATTAAGCTCTCTATCAACTTTTACTGAAACGTAGTTTTTATTTAACTTTGCTGCAATGGCTTTATCTGAAAAACTCTCACGTTGCATTACATGGCACCAGTGACAGGCAAAATAACCAATAGAGACAAACAGTAATTTATTCTCTTGTCGTGCCTTTGTGATGGCAGGCTCTCCCCATTCAACCCAATCGACAGGGTCATCGCCGTGTAATGCTAAATAAGGTGAAGAGTGATTTTTTAATTGATTCGCAAAGGAAGGAAGCGTGAATAAAAATAGCGTTAAGATAATTATCGTTTTCATGTGTGCTTCCATATTTATGAAATAATTAATGTGCAGTATTTACTAACGTAATTTAAGAGGCTTTGGTTTCAAATATTACTAAAGCGACTCATAATTTATCATTATCAAAACATTCTAACGTTTGGATGTGAATGAATAAATGTTGGGTATTTTTTATAGGGCCATTTTTTACTCTGAGGCTTTGTATAGATTTATGATGTAAAGTTCTTGACTCATAATTAAGGGAGTTTGGCGATGGATATTAAACAAAAAAAGGCACTGGTATTTGGAGGGACTTCAGGAATTGGTTTGGCGACGGTAAAGCAATTATCTGAGTTAGGTGCTGAAGTTACAGCGATCGGTCGTGATATCAATAAAGTAACACATGTACCCGACAACGTTACTCTGAAAGCATGTGATGTACTAGATAAAGAAGCGTTAGAAGCACTATTTTTAGAATGCGGCCCTATCGATATTTTGGTGAGTGCCGCAACAGGCGGTAGTAGAGCAATTGGCCCCTTTGCAGAAATGGATATGGAGGCTTATCAAGCGTCATTTGCAAAACTTTGGGGTTACACCCATGTTGTGCGTTATGGTTTAGAACAATTATCAGATTCGGGAGCCATTGTATTAGTAAGCGGCACCCCTGCGCGGTATTGCAACCCAGGTCAAATTGCAATTTCATCAGTCGGTGGCGCAGTTGAAGCATTTGTCAGAGGTGTTGCCAAAGAAATCAAGCCAAAGCGCATCAACACGGTATCGCCCGGTTTGATTGATACCCCGATGGTGGCACTTGAGGGTGAAGCGCGTGATGCACACTATCAAAAACTGACAGCTAAAAACCTTATACCAAGAGCAGGGTTACCAGACGAAGTAGCACAAGGCATTATTTTTGCTATTCAGAATGATTTTGTAACAGGCACTACGATTGATGTAGATGGCGGATTGTTGCTGTCTTAAGTTGTATCTTACTTGTAGAGTAGTGAGGTGATTAAAATGACACCCCCCTACTTTTTGATGGTATGTGTAACGGTACTAACTACTTTAATGTATCTTCTGAGCTTTATGTTGATATAGAACTCTTTGTTTCGGATCACGATTAATAGATAAATGGGTTTTTTGATCTATTTAGTTAACATCACTACATTGATAAGAGTACCTTGCTTGTTTTTATCGGTCTTTCCGATGAGAAAGACCTTAGTATCGGAATTACCGCCAGCCCAAGTCGTGGTGTATAAACCATCTTTAAAAACGTCTTTTTTTGCTGGCTCTTTGCCCGCGAGTTTTCCAAGCTGTGCTAATAGTATGTTGCCTTGATCTCGTCCATCAAGAATAAGTGAGCACGAGGTTGAGGTGCCATTTTTGAATTCCGGAAAAGTATCAATTAATGCGGGTGCGATGGTACCTTGGACCAAGGTTACTCGAAATGCGCGTTCTCCAATCGGTGTATCCCAACCATAAACTTTATCCGTTTTGGTCGACGGTGAAAGTTGCGCTAGTTCTTCTTTATTGAGTGGCGACCAACCCAGTTCATCTGCCATAGAAATTACACCTTTTATTTCTGGCATTTGCCCGTAGCACACTCGATTAAAGACAAATACCGCATTAACATCATCTGCTTTTGTACTGTTTGGTACATTGGGTGGCAAAGGTTTATCTTCAGTAGTTTGTGTCGCTGCGAATACAGAGGAAGAGAGGGTTAATGTAGCCACAAACAGTGTCGATATTAATCTAACAGTGGTAATTATTCTTTTCATTTATATTCCTTTAAATTGATTTTGATTCGACCTTGAATTTATTCAAGAGTTCGATCGTTTATATTTCGATAGTATAGGCGTGTTTTGGATGAATGAATGAGTTTGTAGATAAACCATCCGATAAATTTATATCTGCGGTAGCGAACCACTATTATTTATCGGTTATTTTCTGCTAATTGAGATGCTTCCCAGCCAATAATCGCAGACTTCCGCGTTTCTCCCCACATATAACCCCCTAAATTGCCGCTTTGTTGAATGACTCGATGGCAAGGTATTAAAAATGCAACGGGGTTATTGCCGATAGCAGTTCCGACGGCTCTAGATGCCTTAGGTCGATTAATTTTATTGGCTACAGCCCCATAACTGGTCAGACTACCCAGTGGTAAAGTAAGCAAGGTTTCCCATACTTTTAATTGGAATTCGGTACCTTTCAAATGTAATTTAATTTGATTCGTTTTGCTCCAGTCATCATTAAAGAAGTTAAGTGCATTTTGTTGAAAGTTATCAATTGTTCTTTCATAAGTAGCATTAGGAAAATGAGCTTTCAGATGTGTAAAAGCCTCATGCTCATCATTTTCAAAAGCGATATGACAGACTCCTAATTTTGTTGATGCAACGATAATTTTACCAAATGGACTATTTGCAAATGAATAATGTATTAAAAGAGCCTCACCTCCGTTTTTGAACTCTCCAGGTGTCATAGCTTCAATATTAATAAATAAATCATGTAAACGGCTTGTACCTGATAAACCCGTTTCATAAGCAGTATCAAGTAAGGAGGCGTTGTTATTTTTTAATAATTTCTTGGCGTAATTGAGGCTAAGAAATTGCACAAATTTCTTAGGGCTAACACCAGCCCAATCAGTAAACAAACGTTGGAAATGAGAGGGGCTTAAATCAACAAGGTTTGCCAACTCATCAAGTGAAGGTTGGTCCTTAAAGTGAGTTTTTACATATTCAATCGCAATTGCTATCCGTTGATAGTTATCCTGATCAGTCAGTTTATATGTACTTTCCATGTCTATTTAATATCTTAGGTTGAAGCTTATACAAAGCGGTGGATTAAATAGACTGTAATAGTATTCTTTGTAATATACGACCCGAAACTTGTGATTCGGTAATATAGTTACTCTTTGATTCATCAAGGCTGATAACAAAGCTGTCATTTTTATATTCTAGGCATAAAAAAACCGATAAAAATTATCGGCCTTTTTATTTACTTCTTAAGCTTGATCAAACTAAGCTGCAGATAACTTTACCGCACAGTATTTAACTTCAGCAATTTTTGCTGATGGATCCAATGCTGCATTGGTAAGCTCATTGGCTGCTGCTTCGTAATAACAAAATGGCATAAACACAGTACCAACAGGTGAATTATCGGTAATTTTCACCTTCGCTTGGATTTCTCCACGGCGAGTCGTGAGTTTAAGCATACCACCTTCGCCTAGGCCGAATTTAAGGGCATCACGCATATTGATTGAAATCCATGGCTCTGGCTCAAGTGCATCAAGCATCGAAGCGCGACGAGTCATACTACCTGTATGCCAATGTTCTAGCTGGCGCCCAGTAATCAATACGAATGGGTAATCTGCATCAGGTACTTCATCTGGAGACACGATACAAGCAGGTACGAGCTTAGCTCTACCAGATGCATTGGGATAACCATTTGTGAAGATAACGGGTTCACCAGGGTCGCCTTCTTTTTCACAAGGATAGGTAACACTCTCGTCTTGTAAACGCTCCCATGTAATACCTGCAATTGAGTCCATCGCTTGACGCATTTCATTGAAGATATCTTTTGGACCTTCGTAATTCCAACCCAAACCGAGACGATTTGCAATTTCTTGAATGATCCACCAATCTTGCTTTGAATCACCCGGTGGAGTCACAGCAGGTCGAGCTAGTTGTACAGTTCTATCGGAGTTGATGAACGTACCTAATTTCTCAGGAACTGCAGCAGCTGGGAAAACCACATCTGCAAAGAATGCTGTTTCAGTTAAGAACAAATCTTGTACGATAAAGTGCTCTAACTTAGCCATTGCCGCACGTGCATGCGATACATCTGGGTCTGACATTGCAGGATTCTCACCTTCAACGTACATACCTTTGATGACGCCTTTGTAAGCTTCGTTCATCATTTCAACGGTTGTTAAACCTGGCTTATCATCAAGATAATCAACATTCCAAAGCTTTTTGAAACGCTCTTGATTAGCAGGCTCAACGACTGGTTGATAGTCAGGGAATACCATCGGTATTAAACCAACATCTGATGATCCCTGTACGTTATTTTGACCACGTAACGGGTGTAAACCAGTACCAAGACGACCAATTTGACCAGTGATCATACACAGTGAGATCAAACAACGTGCGTTATCTGTTCCGTGTACGTGCTGAGAAATACCCATGCCCCAAAGGATCATTGAGTTATCTGCTGTCGCATATAAACGTGCGATGTCGCGAATTTGCTCTGCGCTAACGCCACAAATAGGTGACATTTCTTCTGGCGTGTAATCTTTTAGATGCTCGCTCAGTTTCTCGAAGTTTTCTGTGTGCTTAGCAATGTAATCTTGATCTGCTAAACCTTCAGTAACAATCACGTTCATCATCGCATTTAATAAAGCGACGTCAGAAGACGGCTTAAATTGTACGTGGTGCGTCGCGTGGCGTTTCATATCAGAACCACGTGGATCCATAAGGATCAACTTAGTCCCTTTCTTGATCGCGTTCTTCATCCATGTTGCACCAACGGGATGGTTAACGGTTGGATTAGCACCTGTGATGATGATTACGTCAGCGTATTGTACGTCGCCCATGGGGTTTGAAACTGCGCCTGAGCCGATACCTTCAAGTAGGGCAACTACTGATGAGGCATGACATAAACGTGTACAGTGATCGACGTTATTGCTGTTGAAACCCGTACGAACTAATTTTTGGAAGATGTATGCTTCTTCACAACTACCTTTTGCCGAACCTAGACCGGCCAACGATTTATTACCGTTTTCTGCCATGATTTTTTTAAGGCCGTCAGCAGCAAAATCTAAAGCTTCATCCCATGTAGCTTCACGGAATATTTCTAAAGGTTTGCTCGGGTCAAAGTCTAGTTTGGCAGTTTTAGGGACATCAGTACGACGAATTAATGGTGTTGTTAAGCGCTCTGGGTTATGAACATAGTCAAAACCGTAACGACCTTTTACACATAAACGTCCTTGGTTTGCTGGACCATTACGGCCATCAACAGACAGGATTTTATTGTCTTTAACGTTGTAAGTCAGTAAACAACCCACGCCACAATAAGGACATACAGAGTCAACTTTCTTGTCTGGAACGACTAAGCCAACACCATTTGAAGGCATCAACGCACCGGTTGGACAAGCCTGAACACATTCGCCACAACCCACACAGGTACTTTTACCCATGTCGTCGCCAAGATCAAAGGTGATTTGTGTTTCACCACCGCGCTTTGAAAGACCGATAACATCGTTTACTTGAACATCACGACAGGCGCGAACACAACGAGTACAGTGAATACACGCATCAAGATTAACAGCGATTGCGGGGTGAGATAAATCTTGTTTAACTTTCACACGTGATTCAAATCGAGCTGGTTGCACATCTAATTTGTTAGACCAGATTTGTAATTCATTTTTTAGAGAGTAAGTCTCTTCAGGCATATCAGAATTCAGTAATTCGATAACCATTTTTTGAGCATTAAGCGAACGCTCATTGTTAGAGCTAACTTTCATACCTTCGCTTGGTTGACGACAGCATGATGGTGCTAATACTCGCTCGCCATCAATCTCAACCATACAAGATCGGCAGTTACCGACTTCTTCCATACCATCTTTATAACAAAGGTGTGGAATTTCAACGCCGTGACGCTGTGCGGCTTTTAAGATAGTCTCATCTTGATTTGCCGTAATCGTTGTTCCGTTCAGTTCAAAATCTACTGTTGTTTGTGTTTCTGAATCGTTATTCATAACTGCACTCATGATGACACCCCCCCACTTTTTGACTGTTTTAGTTCATTTGGGAAATACGTTATTACTGAATTCATAGGATTCGGAGCTGCTTGCCCTAAACCACAAATAGACGCATCCATCATAACGGTAGAAAGTTCCGCCATTAAATCAGTATCCCATTCACCTTGTTGCATCAACTTAACTGCTTTTGATGTACCGACACGACATGGCGTACATTGTCCGCATGACTCATGTTCGAAGAACTTCATCGCGTTAATGGCAACATCGCGAATCGAATCAACTTCAGAAAGTACGATAACCGCCGCAGAACCGATAAAACAACCGTGTTCGTTAAGCGTATCAAAGTCTAAGGGAATATCTGCTTTGCTTGCGGGCAAAATACCGCCAGAAGCCCCACCAGGGAAGTAACCGTAAAGCTCTTTTCCATCTTTCATGCCACCACAGTATTCATCAACTAATTCGCGCAATGTGATTCCCGCAGGAGCAAGATGTACACCCGGCTTATTAACACGCCCACTGACTGAGAATGAACGCAATCCCTTACGACCATTTCGGCCTTGTGAGTTAAACCATTCTGCGCCTTTTTCAACTAAGTCGCGAACCCAGTAAAGTGATTCCATATTGTGTTCAAGCGTAGGTCTGCCAAACAAACCCACTTCTGCAAGGTACGGAGGACGTAAACGTGGCATGCCGCGTTTGCCTTCGATAGATTCAACCATCGCAGACTCTTCACCACAGATATAAGCACCTGCGCCTCGGCGAAGTTGCATGGGTGGCGCATCAGGGAATTTTTCACGAAGAACAGCAAGCTCTTCTTCTAATAAGATTTGAATACCAGGGTATTCGTCGCGAAGGTAAATATAAATTTCAGCCGTGCCAACCACTTCAGCCGCGATTAACATGCCTTCAAGAAAACGGTGTGGATCACGCTCTAGATAATAACGATCTTTAAATGTACCCGGCTCACCTTCGTCAATATTGATTGCCATCATACGAGGTGCAGCTTGCCCGTTTACAATGCGCCATTTACGTCCAACAGGGAAACCTGCTCCACCTAAACCACGAAGGCCTGAGTCTTCTAGCGTTGTAAATAATTCTTCATGTGGCTTATCGCCCGCTACGATTTGCTTATAAAGTTCGTATCCGCCGTCAGCTACGTAAGCGTCATAACGAATCGCTCCCGCTGGCGCAACATCTTCAACGTTCTTAGCACTTACATCAGTCATTACGTTTTCAGCACTTGCTTGTAATATTGGCTTCTTACCAACAACAGCTACTGGAGCGCTTTCACAACGACCTACACAAGGCACAGGTTGAATGCGTACGTCATTGCCAACAATACTTTTTAGTTTACCGATAAGTTCTACAGAGCCAGCCATTTCACAACTAACGGAGTCACAAACTCGTACCGTTAATTCAGCAGGGCCTTTTTCGCCTGCTTTAACGATATCAAAATGATGATAGAAACTCGCTACTTCATAGACTTCTGCCTGACTGATTTTCATCATCGTCGCCAGAGCCAGAATATGCTGATCTGATAGTTGATGATACGTATCTTGAATACGGTGTAAATATTCAATCAACAAATCGCGTTGCATCGGCATGTCTGCGATTAATTTTTCGACTTCTGATAAAGCCTCATGGTCAAGCACTCTATCGCGACGAACGACATTCTTTCTTTTCTTCATCTATTCTGTACCCTTATGTACGATGTCAGGCACGTGGCTAATTTCAAAAGTTTCCTATCAGGAAACTCAATTAACTCAAGTGAAACTTTTCTCTATTCCTAAAGTAGTATAAATAATTAAAATAATAAAGGACTTTATCAACATTTATGCTCTTAGTGCCTTTTCATGAAAAGCCAAATGCTCTCCAATAAAAGTCGAAATGAAATGATAACTGTGATCATAACCTTCGTGCATTCTAAGTGTAATAGGAGATTCTACTTGCTCTGCAGCGGCTTCTAGATTCGCAGGAAGTAACTGATCGGCTAAAAATTCGTCATCTAGACCATGATCAATTAACGTCGGTAATGACTCTGTGTTTGCCAACATTAATTTTGTAGCGTCGTATGCTTCCCATGTAGATTGATCATCGCCCAAGTAAGCGCCAAAACATCCTTTGCCCCAGTCACAGTTTACAGGATTACAAATAGGAGCAAATGCAGATACTGAGCGATACATTTGTGGATTCTTTAAGGCACAAATTAAAGCTCCATGACCACCCATTGAATGACCAGTTATAGAGCGAACACCGGGAATGATTGGAAAGTTAGCTTCAGCTAATTCCACCAATTCTTCTGTCACATATTGGTACATTTGATAGTTTTTAGCCCAAGGTTCTTGCGTTGCATTTACGTAGAAACCAGCGCCTTTACCTAAATCATATCGATCTTCTTCATCAGGTACATCGTCGCCACGTGGGCTTGTATCTGGAATGATTAAAGCGATACCTAATTCTGATGCATAACGCTGTGCGCCTGCTTTAGTGCGAAAGTTATCATCATTGCACGTTAAGCCTGACAACCAATAAACGGCTGGTACTTTTTCGTTTTCAGCCAGAGGAGGCAGATAAACAGAAAACGTCATTTCACATGAACAACTGCTAGATTCGTGCGTATGACGAGTTAGAAAACCGCCGAACTCTTTTACGCTTTCGATTTGTTTAATAGACATCTTTTTCCCTTCTATTTTAATTCTTTAAATACAAAAATGGGGAGATGCAATTGTTATAACTGACACCCCCCCACTTTTTGGCTGCTTCTTAATGTTCGACACGAAGGTCGATACTATTAGAAAATGATAACAGAACGAATACTCTCACCACTGTGCATTAAATCAAATGCTCTATTGATATCTTCTAAAGGCATGGTATGTGTAACCAAGCTGTCTAGCTCGATTTCGCCTGCCATGTAACGGTCAACATAACCTGGCAATTCAGTTCTGCCTTTTACGCCACCAAATGCTGTACCTTTCCAAGTACGACCAACGACTAAGTTAAAAGGACGTGTTTCAATAGTTTGACCGGCACCGGCCACACCGATTACGGTAGATACGCCCCAACCCATGTGAGTACACTCTAGAGCATCACGCATTACTTGTGTGTTACCGATACATTCGAATGAATAGTCTGGGCCACCATCAAATGTGTCTTGCATGTATTCAACAAACGTACCGTCTTTGATGTCGTTAGGATTAACAAAATCAGTAGCGCCTAATTGCTTCGCGAATTCGAATTTATCAGGGTTTATATCAATAGCAATAATGCGTTCTGCACCCGCCATTACAGCACCTTGAATACACGATAAACCAATGCCACCTAAACCAAAGACTGCAACGGTAGAACCCGCTTCAACTTTAGCCGTATTTAATACCGCACCGATACCTGTAGTAACACCACAACCGAGTAAACAAGCTTTATCAAGCGGTGCTGCTTTGTTAATTTTTGCTAATGCGATTTCAGGTACAACAGTGTATTCAGAGAATGTAGAACAACCCATGTAATGGAAGATATCTTTTCCACCTTGTGAGAAACGACGCGTGCCATCTGGCATATAACCGGTCCAGATTGTTCCAGCAATAGTCTGACAAAGGTTAGATTTAGTTGAGTGACAATAGGCACAATCACCACACTCTGCGATATAAAGTGGAATTACATGATCGCCCACTTTAAGATCTTTAACGCCAGGGCCAACTTCTACAACTTCACAACCGCCTTCATGACCAAGAATACAAGGGAAAGAACCTTCTGGATCATCACCCGAAAGCGTAAAAGCATCGGTATGACAAACGCCAGATGCGATAACTTTAAGAAGTACTTCACCTTCTTTAGGGCCCATCACTTCGACTTGTTCAATTTCTAGGGGTTTTTTAGCTTCCCATGCTACTGCGGCGTTACATTTCATATTATTTTCTCCAGCTGTAATTATATTTAGTTTACTAGTTTATAAATTTAAAAAAATCTGACTTTAATTTAGTTTTTCTTACTGTTTATTACAAATCTTATTTCAAATTTTTAATTTCGGTTTTTAATACATTCAGAATATGTTCTGCAGGTAAGCCAAAAGGAATGATATGAATCAATTTACCTTGTTCACCTATTACATATAAGTTTGCACTATGATCTACCAGATAGTAATCACTATTTTCCTTTTTCGAATGGATTTTTGTTTGAATACGATAAGCTTTTGTTACTTTATCAATCTCATCCTGAGTTCCAGTTAGTCCTACTAAATGGGGACTAAAAAAGGGAACATAGTTTTTTAACTTCTCTGGAGTATCTCGCTCTGGATCAACAGAGATGAATAATGCACTCACCTTATCACTGTCGTTACCCAGCTGCTTTAACAGCTTAGCCATTGTCGCTAGTTCTGTTGGGCAAATATCAGGGCAATAGGTGTAGCCAAAAAACACCATAACTAATTTGCCACGAAGTTGCTCTAACTTAAAAGGCTGACTGTTGTGGTCCGTGAGAGTGAAATCACCGCCAATGGTAAGTTTACTTTGTTTCGCATAGAGCACTGTATTTAATTGTAATGACAATATGACAAACATTAATGCAATGGAACAAAGCTGCAAAAGTCGACTTTTACAAGTTCTACTCATTGAAAACCTCTAATCACTGAGAACCTCGTGCACCCAATTGGGATCATTTACAGTGATATCTCCCACAGGTGCCGCAAAGGCATCAGATACTAATAAATCTACATTGCTACCTGTTAGTGACTTTAAAAAAGCGACGATATCATTTTGCTCATTTTGGTCAAGATTCAAAGGTTTAATCCGCGGATCTTGAAGCGAGTTTTTAACGCCCCCTTTATTATAAAAACTGACCACACCTTCTAGTGTGCTTATTGAACCATTATGCATATAAGGTGCAGTTAATGTGACATTGCGCAAACTAGGGGTTTTATACTTCCAGCGATCATTGGGGTTTTGCGTGATTTCATATAAACCTGTATCCGCAGGCGTTTTTTCTCCTACCGAATCAATAATCGACGTATCCACATCTACAAAAACGCCAGGTGCTAGGGCTACTCTTTGTGTCGCAGGTCTTATCCCCATCGATTCGTTAAAGCCTATTCCTGTATTGTGCATTTGGTTATCAGTGAATAGAGCAAAGTCTTTTTCAATAATATGACATGAAGAGCAGTTTGCTTTGCCCATAAATAACTTGAAACCACGTTTGGCTTTTCCACTCATGGCATTTTCTTGTTTTTTATCTTTGTAAGAAAAGTACCATCGATCAAAAGGAGAATCGCCTGATACTAAAGCGCGTTGATAATTAGCAAAGGCTTTACTCAGTGTATTCATATTGACGCCTTCACCGTCGAACGCTTTTTCAAACATTCCTTTGTACTCTGGAATTGCCCGTATTTTGTTAATTACATAACCCACTGATGGGTTAGCCATTTCATTTTTTGCCAATAACGGCGCCCAGATTTGTTGCTCTAAAGAATCTTCTCGACCGTCATGGAATAGTTTTGTGGCATAGGCTATGTTGTAAATGGTAGGTGTGTTACGTCTTATACTTCTACCTTCAATGCCAACCGCCATAGACAACTCATTGCTGGCGAATCCTTGTTCTGGCACATGGCACATTGCGCATGAAAAGGTATCATTTAATGATAAGCGTCTATCAAAAAACAGCTTGCGACCTAACGCTATTTTTTCTTTTGTTATGGGATTATCGAAAGGTTCAGAAACTTTGGGTAATCCCAAGGGCGGGTTTTTTACAACGGCAAACAAATCAGCAGCCAGTCCTTTACGATTAGTCAGGGACTTACTTTGCGTTGTGTAAGATGTGGTTTCGTATCCGTCTTTTAAATCTCCGGGTACTGAGAGTATTGGAGATTTTGGCTCATATTCTTCAGCCACTTGCAAAATAGGCTTATCTGCTGCCTCATCTTCTAAAAGCAATGTTTTTACATCATTAATCAAAAGGTCAGGGTGAAGAAAACCTACGCTATAGATATTTCTAATTTTTAATTTTGGATCGATTAGGAAGACTCGCAGGATATGCGAAATATCTTCAGTTTGATCACCATCAACACTCATTTGACGCTGAATATCTTGATTATAATCTTGAAGAACGGGATTAAGCGCATGCAAAGATGAAGTCGTTAGAAAACGCCATTCTCCTTTATTGCCTGCAAATTTAAAGTTATTTCCATAAAGCTGCATCACTTCAGGTGAGTCGTTTTCGGGATCAAAACTTAAACTAGCTAAACGCAGATTAGAAGCCAATAGCGGCTCTTTATTCATTGCTGCTTTTATTTTGTAAAATACATAAGAAGAAAGGGGGCAACCATTTACATCTTTACAGTTGCTGTACATAAAACTGAGTAAGGTATATTTACCTTTATACATATTATGAAGTTGAACTTGTTGTCCATTTTCATCCAGTACTTTTCCATCTGGCGCGTCTTTTAAAGCAGGTAGTTTATAACTTCCTACTTCGGCAAGTTCGTAACCCAATGTTCCATAGCCAGGGGCGAGCGGGACTGGGGCAATATTTTCAGTTGCAGAATTTGCCGAATAACTGAGAGTAGGGCTTATAGACAAGAGGGAGAAAATTAAGAATAGAACCCTCATTATCTTTGCTTTCATGATTTAACACCGATGTATGCGAACATTCTAAATACACTTAAAAAGTGGGGGGGTGTCCTTTATTACTAGACTCAGCAGGTTGCTATAGCCTTCCCCGACATTTTCCTTACGGAAATTTGCCTACTACCTCCTTAGAGAGTCTAAGGAGGTAGTCTTTAACAAACTATTAATTCTGTTCAATCAAACTCGCCAATTTACTTTTTTCAACTGGGCTAGAGTTAGCGTAAAGAGAATAAGCACCAAAGCGCATTTGATGTGCTCTGCCTAACTTAAGTGCATTGAAGTCAATGCTGAATTTCTCTTCAAGCTCTTTACCATTCCAGTGATAACTCTTGAAGTATTGACTGTTGTCAGCACCTTTTTTATCCCAATTAGCTAACAGTGAAGAGGTATAGTAAACGCGCTTCCCATCCCAACTAGATGATGCCATGTTCACCTGAGTATCGATAACTTTCTCGTAGGTTTGTTTTACATTTTCAAGATCGGTAAGATCGAAGTAACGTGTCTTACCATCCATAAACGTATTCACCCAAACACCTTTATCATCAGAGGTTAAAGAAATATCGACTGGTAATGGAATTTTAGAAGCATCGCCAATATCAGCGATAGGCTTAGCCTGCCATTCGTTATCGGCATCTTCGTAAATTAACCAAATTTTTGATGTTAATGCTGTGGTCGTAATGCACCAGTTGTGATCTGGTTGCCATGCACAACGTACTTCTAGTGGAGCGCCCGGTACGTCTAAAACTTTCTTCGGCTTTTTAGTGTGTAGATCCCAAATGACTACAGTGTTACCAAAGCGCTTCATGGCTTCTGGATCTTTTACCATTTTACCAAGGTCCATCATGTAGTTAGACCAACCTGTAAAAGACGAGGTAACCATCACATTACGACGTGGTAATGCGCGCAAATCATAACCATAACCGTCAGCAAATTTACCTGTTTTTTTAGCACCACGTAAATTCTCATCCGTTGGCATCCAGTGAGTTGCTATAAATTCACCTGCATTTGAATACTCAACCATTGCGGTTCTACCGCCATTGTCTTTATTGTTCGACAAGCCAGTTACCATCATGCGACCTGGCAAAGCATAAGTAGTATGTGGCCCAACGACACCGCCACTTGCTGATACAAAATCAGTGATTACTTTATTTAAAGTAGGTTTAGCTGGATCAGTATGAACATCAAAAATAAAGATCTTATTCGTGTCTAAACCACCCGCCCATAAATATTTACGGTCATCAGTAAAACCAGAATGATGCGCTTCATTTCGCCCACCGACAGAAAGTGATTCAATTACTGTTCCGTATTTTGCAGATTTTGGATTTACATCAACGGTTACTAGTTTATCTTGTCCATCACCCAAGCCTTCTTCACCTAAGGTCCAAATATAAACAAAATCTTCTTGGCCAATAATTTTAGCCATATAGGGTGACATGCAGGTTTCATCCGCTTGCACCGTAGATACAACAGCCGTCACACTAAATAAAAGTGTTGATACAGCAAGCGTCGTTGTGAGTTTTAGTTTGATGTTGTTGAATACAGCATTTAATAAATTATGATTCATTTGTGCCTCTCCTAAATGAGTTATTAAATTATTATTATTTTGGGAAGTTACTTTTTGAAAGTAATTTTATGACAGTTGTATGTAATGAGACTTTAAAAGTCTTGATTAAACGTAGTTTGAATCCTGATTTTTGTCAACTCGTAAGGTTTTTCTTTAAGTGATGTGTTAAGTGAATAGAACTACAGAACTGTCAATTAACAGATAGAAAATGACACCCCCCTACTTTTTGGTCATATTTTATGTAAGCCAAAATTTCATTAAGAATAGTTTCAATTATTCAAAGCCAAAAAAAGGCGGATAGTAATTATCCGCCTTTTAAACTTTTGAATTAACTAGCTTTTAAGATTGCTGATGCTTCTTTCCGTGATGCTTTCTATGCATTCTTTTATGGAATCCACCTTTACGTTTAGCTCGCATTTCTTTTTTCTTTGCGAGTTGCTCTGGTGTTAGGATTGTCGCCATTTGCTGACGCTTGTTTCCTCTAGCAATAATCATCTGGCGTGTTAGCTCTGCTTGACGATTCGCTGCATCAGCTAACTTTGCTGAATAATCACTCGCATTAGGGTCTAGCTGGCGAATTTCTTTACGAAGTGCGCGCTTCTCATTGCGAAGGGGCTTTATTTCGTTACGGCTATTTTGTCTTAATGCCTGAAACTTAGTTTTTTGCTCTTCGCTTAAACCTAGCTTGGTCGATATACGATCTAGACGCTTTTGCCTATGTTCTGTTCTATCTGCTTCAGACATTTGGCTGTACTTAGCATGTCCGCCTTTGTTGTAATTTTTACCGCCACAACTAGGACCAGCATTTGCAACGCTTGCTAATGTTAATAAACCGGCGATTGCTGTTGTTGCTATCGTTGTGGTTAATAATGTACGTGTTTTCATTTTGTAATACTCCGAATTAATAAAAACAACTCTTTGTAACTTTTCTCCAAGTACTTATGACGTTTGATTTTTTATCAGACTGTCTTGAGTTGATGAATGTATTATTACGAATCTGCCTGTAAATGTGGGTTTACAACGTGTAAATTATTGTAAAGCTAAGTTTTGATTGTAAAGTGAAATACGATTACAAGAATATAAGAATTATTTTTGTACTTCACCTAACGGCAGGATAACCTCTACCAATAAACCGCCAGTCGATTTATTACTGGCTGAGATTGTGCCTTTATGAAACTCTATTGCTCGTTTAGCGATGGCTAGGCCTAAACCATAACCTCCGCTGTCTCTATCACGCGCTTCCGACAATCTAACGAAAGGCTCAAACAAGCCACTAATTTTATTTTCAGGGACTCCAGGTCCTTGATCACCAATCGTTATTTTAAAATGAGTTTTATCCTGTTGGTTTAAATTCACCTCAACACGAGTACCGACTTCGGTATATCGTATGGCATTACGGACAATATTCTCTAATGCTCTATGTAACAGTTCGCCATTCGCTAGAATAGTCCAAGAATTGTCAATAGTAAGAACGACCTTCTTTTTCTGTTCGGTTGCTTCAAAGTCACAGTTATTAATAATGCTTTCAAGAAGTTCACCAATATCTATAAAGTCATCTTTAGCATAAACCGCCCCTGCATCTAAACGAGATAAAGTTAGTGATTGTCCGACAAGTTCATCAAGGCGTTCTGTTTCTTGCTCAATACGCTCCATTTCTGTTGAAACATCAGGCCCCAATTTTTTACGTGCTAAACCAACGGCTAGTTGCATGCGGGCTAACGGCGAGCGAAGTTCATGTGATATATCACTGAGCAACTGTTTTTGATTGTTCACTAAGCTTTGTAAGCGGGATGCCATCAGGTCGAAATCTTGACCGAGATCGGCAATTTCATCGCGTCGATTTCCTATTGAGTCTGAAACTCGTGTATCCAACTGGCCTTGTGATAATTTTTTTGCCGCAACTTGTAATTTACGAATTGGGCGACTCATATATTGAGCCAAACCAAAACATACAAGTCCGCTGAGCAGTATCGCAATGGCTAGCCAAACAAGGTATATGCCAGGACTACGTTGAAATGGTCGCAGCATACGTGTCAATGTATTTCTAGTTCTTGGGCGTTGCGTAGAATAAATTTGATACGTTTCGCCATCAGTCGCTTCCACTGGTTCATGCTTTTGAAGGGTTGCATTGTCCATATCAATAGAACGGCCGAGAATGTCCTTGTTGTTGTTATCCACAACATAAATAGTCGTTCTACGTGAGCTTAATCGTTTATTCTCCAAAACATCGGAGGCCGCTTCTTCGCCGCCGTAGTAAATCACCTGTCTTAATAATTCGATGCGATTGTTTATGTATCTCGAGCGTAAGTCACGTTGTTGGTAAGCATCAGAATTTTGAAGATAGATTGCAGTACCCCAGGAAACAGCGCCCGCAATGAGTATTAGCGTTAGCCAAAACCATAAGAATATTTTCCAGAATAAATTACCCATTTATCAACTCTTTATTTGCTAGTTAGTTGATAGCCCATGCCACGCACGGTTTGAATGAGTTGTTGATCGTCATCTCCTAACTTTTGACGAAGCTTACTCATATGCATATCAATGCTTCTATCATATGCCGTCAGTTTTTTACCTAAAGCTTGTTCGGATAATGTTTCTTTATCAACTACTTGTCCTACTTGGCGAGCTAATACCTCAAGTAAATTATATTCGCTGCTAGTTAATGGTAATTCTGTATCTGCATTAAAGGCCTTTCTAGATTTGGGCATAATGACTAATTCACCCGTTTTAATTTCATCTTGAATAGGGGGGGCTAATTGTGTGCGACGCAAAACGGCTTTAATTCGGGCAACTAGTTCACGTGGATTACAGGGTTTAGGTAAATAATCATCAGCCCCCATTTCTAAACCAACAATGCGGTCTATGTCTTCGCCTTTGGCAGTGAGCATAATCACAGGAGTAACATTTGTGGGGCGTAATTCGCGTAATACGCTGAAGCCATCCATTTTTGGCATCATTACGTCTAATACAATCGCATCATATTTTTTTGCTTGAGCTTGAGTAACACCTGCAACACCATCATGAACTTTGTCTACTGAGAACTCTTCAGATTCAAGGTACTCGGCAAGCATCCCACATAGTTCGACATCGTCGTCAATGATAAGAACTTTGGACTTTTGATCATTCTCTTTTGTATTTATGGTTGTATCTTCAGTCATAAGGTATTTGTTACGTTATTTACTATTAATACCTATTTTGCCACATATTCGTCGCAAAACACTGTAATTACGTGAGTTTTACAAAATATTACATCAAATTAAAATCTAAAACGCATTTTTAATGTGATAAATACATGAGGGAGCTAAGGGCTGTTAAACTTAAATATGGGTGATGACTTGACTCAATCACTTAAAGAAACTAATTACTGGAACTACTTAAATGAAACGTGCAATCGTTTGGTTAAGACAAGATTTACGCTTATCTGATAATACGGCTCTCTATAACGCTTGTAATGAATGCGATGAAGTCATTCCTGTCTTTATAGATGATAGTGTTGATGAAGCGATGAGCCAGTCCGTTAGCGCTCTAGGTAGTGCGAGCCGTGTCTGGTTGCATCATAGCTTGATGAGTTTGGATGCTGATTTGAAACACCAAGGATCGGCTTTAGTGTTACGACAAGGAAAAGCACTCGAAGTATTGCAAAACCTAGTTGAAAAGACACAAGCAAGCCATGTGTATTGGAATCGTTGCTATGAACCTGAAGTGATTAAACGTGATGAAGTGATCAAATCAACTTTGAAACAAACCATTAATGTTCAGAGCTTTAAAGGGAGTTTATTACTGGAGCCTTGGGAAGGCTTGAAACAAGACGGTACGCCCTATCGAGTATTTACACCTTATTGGAAGGCAATGACGAAAGACCTAGTGATTACCCAACCACTGCCGATTCCTGTTGATTTTAAAACGCCGTCAAGTTGGCCCTCATCTATATCTATAGATCAGTTGGCTTTATTACCTTCAGCCCCAATTCCTAATTGGGATAAAGGCATGATGAGCCATTGGAATGTGGGCGAAGACGCTGCACATAATAACTTTCAAGATTTTTTGGAAGGCGGTGTGGCTAATTACAAAGAGCGCCGAGACTTTCCTGCGGTCGGCGGTACGTCATTATTGTCACCACAATTGCATTTTGGTGAAATCAGCCCCTTACAGTTGTTTAATATGGCGAGGGATTTTGAAACACAGAATGCAAATCAAAATTCAACCAAAGGTAGTGGTATTGGTGATATTTTACGACAGCTTGTGTGGAGAGAATTTTCGCATAGTTTGCTTTATCACTTTCCACAAACGGTCAGTGAGCCACTCTATGAAAAATATGCACCTTTTAAATGGCGCAATAACCAACAAGACTTGGAGCGTTGGCAGCAAGGAATGACCGGTTTTCCAATAATTGATGCAGGCATGCGCCAGTTATACGCGACAGGTTATATGCATAATCGCGTGCGTATGATTACCTCATCATTCTTATGTAAAAATTTGTTAATTCATTGGCGGGAAGGCGAGGCATGGTTTAGAGATACTTTGGTTGATGCTGACTTAGCTAATAACACCATGGGTTGGCAGTGGGTCGCTGGTTGTGGGGCTGATGCTGCACCTTACTATCGAATATATAATCCATTATTACAAAGTGAAAAGTTTGATAAACAGGGGGCTTATATTCGCCGTTGGGTTCCTGAATTAAAAGATCTGAGTAATAAAGAAATACATCAACCAACGCCAGAATTAGCTAAAAAATGTGGCTATCCCGAAGCAATGGTTGATTTAAAAGCTACTCG
>CALFUP010000295.1 GCA_937929875.1 uncultured Cocleimonas sp.
ACGCCTAAGTTTCTGATAGATAGCATCTTATTATCCACTATCTATCTTTAGGATCTAAAGCATCGCGCAAACCGTCACCGATGAAATTTAGACAGAATAAAGTCACTGCAAGGAATCCCGCAGGAAATAACAACATCCACGGCGCTGACTCCATTTGTGCAGCACCCTCAGCAATTAATACACCCCAGCTCGTCATTGGTTCTTGCACTCCCAAACCTAAAAAGCTTAGGAATGACTCAAATAGAATCACCTGCGGCACAGTCAAGGTGGCATACACAATCACAGGACCAAGTGTATTGGGAATGATGTGGCGTTTGATAATATTGAAATGACTAGCACCTGTCACTCTAGCAGCTTCGACGAAGGATCGTTGTTTAAGAGCTAGCGATTGTCCACGCACTATTCTCGCCATCGTCAGCCATTCAACCGCGCCGATGGCGATGAAAATCAGCCAAATACTTTTACCGAAATAAACCGTCAGCAAGATCACAAAAAACATAAACGGCAAGGCATATAGAATATCGACAAAGCGCATCATTAGCGCATCGGTTTTACCACCCGTATATCCCGCTATCGCGCCGTACAAAATTCCGATAATGAAACTCACGGCAGTGGCTAACAAACCCACCATCAGCGAAATCCTGCCACCATAGAGTGTTCTCACAAACAGATCACGACCGTTTGCGTCTGTTCCAAAGTAATGAGCGCCCTGCAATGAAGGCGGTGTGCCAAAATTATCCCAATCGACTTCATCCAACTCCCAAGGGCTGATATGAATTAAGCCAACACAAGCAAACACGATCATCAACAAAAACACCATGCTAACTAAAGCGGCTTTATTTTGTAGTAAACGCCGCCACGCCTGTTGCGCAGGCGAATAGCTTTGTTGATCAGTTGTATTTGGAATAGTTTTATAAATATTGGCGGACATCAGTAACGAATCCTCGGGTCGAGCCATGCATACAGCAAATCAACCAACAGATTCATCAGAATAATGAGCGCACCGTAAAAGATCACTACTCCCATCACCAAAGTGTAATCACGATTTAAAGCGCCATTGACAAAGTGTCGGCCTATTCCGGGCAAACCAAAAATCTGTTCAACCACTACTGATCCCGTAATAATCGCTGCTGTTGCAGGGCCAAGCCAAGATAATATGGGTAACATAGTCGCGCGCGAAGCGTGGCGAGTCAGTATCAACATCGGTGAAAGACCTTTGGCCTTGGCGGTGCGAATATAAGGTGCGTTTAAGGTTTCGATTAAACTAGCTCGGGTCATGCGGGCAACCGTGGCTATTTGCGGCAAACTCAGTGCTATCACTGGCAAAATCATATACCTAAATTCGCCATCGTCCCCCCAGCCACCAGCGGGTAGCCAACCTAAAAATACGGCAAAGATCAGAATCATAATCGGTGCAATGACGAAATTAGGAATCGTGATTCCCGTCATCGCTAGGGTCATGACCAGATAATCGATCACACCATTTTGCCTTAAAGCGGCTGTCACTCCCAGTGTTATGCCAACGACTAAAGCGAGAATAATCGCGAGTAAACCTAATTGCAGCGATACAGGAAAACCCTGCATGATCAACTCAGTCACATCGTAATCTAAGTACTTAAACGATGGTCCAAAATCCCCTTTTAAAACATTCACGATGTAATAACCGTATTGTTTCCACAAGGGCTCATCTAAATGATAAATAGCTTCTAGATTAGCGGCAATTTCTGCTGGGATTTCTCTCTCGGAATCAAACGGGCCTCCTGGCGCCATTCTTATCAAAAAGAAGGAGATAGTGACTATGATAAATAGCGTAGGAACAACACCCGCGATGCGTTTTGAGATATAAGCCCACATATGCGTTTAGTTTCTCACAATGATTGTAGGCATAAAACTAAACATCAAAAAAGCTATCACAAGAGCTGTTATTAAAGGAGCAGACATCAAAGTATGGTTAAAAAATAACAGGCAGCTAAAAACATAAAACCACAGGTTATATAAGAGATCATACGTATGCGTTTATTTACCGATTCTCCAAGCAGATAAACGCCATAAGATGATAAGGCCCAACATGGCGCTGATAAAAGACTGAAAACTGCCGGCCCTGTTAACATTTTATTACAACCTTCTTCACCGTAAGTACAACTCAAATAATCGCTATAGAATTCCACCACCAACGCTAAAAAGAGCAAGCCAGAAACGGTACCTAACAGTATAAATAGCCACGCGACTAATATTTTCATGTTCATTTTATCACTAACCTAAGCGCTATTTATGTAATCTATCATTTACTGGAGTTTACTAATCTTTTAGTCATTATTTACTAAGGTAGCGACTAGGGTGAATATCCATCACATTATCTTCCCAGCCTTTTAAATCAGGACTTAACAGATGCTGAGTCGTATAATAATAAATCGGAATTAAGGGCATTTCAGAAAGCAAAATCTTCTCGGCTTGTTGCATTAAATCAATACGTTTATCCGCATTCAATTCGGTTTCAGCTTGTTTCATTAAGGCATCATAATCCGCATTTTTCCAGCTTGAGGGGTTAATCGTTCCGACATCACCTCTAAACAAATCAAGAAAATTAGAGGCATCATTATAATCGCCAATCCAACCCGATCGGATTAATTGAAACTTGCGTTGCGCACGTGAACTCAAGTAAACCTTCCATTCCTCATTGCGCAAACTTACTTTAACGCCCAAGGCTTGCTTCCACATCGCTGAAATCGCAATCGCGATTTTTTTATGGTTTTCGCTGGTGTTATATAACAACTCAACTTCAAGCGGCTTGTCTTTTGAATACCCTGCTTTCGCGTACAATTCTTTCGCCAACTTCATGCGGTCTTTATTCGCCAAGGCTAATTCAGGAATCGTTTGTGAAGTATAACCATTCACTCCTGGTGGCACCCAACTCAATCCTGGTAACTCACCTGCTTTGGTGACTTTTTCGGTTAGGATGGTGCGGTTAATTGCCAAACTTAAGGCCTTACGCAAATCAGGATTACCCTTAAACGGTGCTTGCTCAACATTCATCGCAAAATAATACGTGCCAATATAAGGCGTATTTCTAAAATTAGCCTTCAGCTTCTCTTTAACCCATTTCATTTGATCCGATGGCACATCATCGGTGATGTCCAACTCCCCTGCTCTAAAGCGCTTTAACTCAGCACCTTTATCTTCAATCGGGTGAAAATAAACCGTATCGAAATGGATATTTTTAGCACCACGAAAATGTGGGTTTTTTATGATTTTAAGTTTAGTTTGTGGCTTCCAATCCGCTAATTGATAAGGGCCGTTTGAAATCAAATGTTTCGGGCGCGTCCATTTTTTACCGTACTCTTCGATTGATTTTAAATACACAGGATAAGTCATGTGATGACTCAACAAACCCGTCAAATAAGGCGTAGGATTTTCAAGCTCAATCTTTAACGTTAAATCATCTGGCGCAGATATTCCCAACTTAGATACATCTTTAATCTCACCTTTGTTAATCGCCTTCGCATTTTTCACAGGCCAAAGGATAAACGCATATTCAGAAGCCGTTGCAGGTGAAAGCGCACGTTGAAAAGCATTCACAAAATCACTCGCCACCACCGTTTCACCATTCGACCATTTTCCATCATCGCGTAAAGTAAAGGTCCAAAGCTTTCCAGACTCATCCAACTCCCACGATTTAGCCGCTCCGGGTATCAAGGAACCATCAGCCGCAACAGAAACTAAACCCTCAAATAAATCGCGTTGAATATTCGCCTCAGGAACACCCGTAGACTTATGCAAATCAAGCGTTTCAGGCTCAGCGCCATTACCGCGATGCAGTACGTTTTCTGCATAAGCAGAAACATTGAGAAAGAGAAAAGAAACTAGAACTGTGAAAAACAGACTGAATTTATACGAAGAAAAAG
>CALFUP010000296.1 GCA_937929875.1 uncultured Cocleimonas sp.
GTCATTGAACATAAAGATGCAGTTGATGTTTTTGAAGAGCTAGCGAATAACTTTGATATTAAAGCATTGTACTCTCATCAAGAAAGTGGCAATTTATGGACTTACCAACGTGATAAAGACATTGGAATATGGTGCATTAAAAACAAAATAAAATGTCATGAATCAGAAGCTTACGGAGTATTTAGACGATTCAACGAACGCGATTATTGGGCTCACTATTGGGAGTCGTTTATGGAACGACGAAAATCTATTGCACCGCAATCTCTAGTGCCTTTAGAAACCCATATTAATGCTTTCTCATTACCAGATTTAGCTTTGCCATTGCTGGAAGCAGATGAAAACGAACATATTCAGTTTGGTGGCAGAAGTCAGGCTTTGGTGTGTTTTAACTCTTTTATCGAAGAACGTGGCAAAAGCTATTCCTATAATATGTCATCACCATTAACGGCGTTTACAGGTTGTTCCCGAATTAGCCCACATATTTCATTTGGTACGATTTCATTACGTGAAGTCGTACAGAAACTGCGAAAACACCTAAAAAACCCTGAACTGCATACTACATGGAAGAAGTCCTTACGATCTTTCGATAGTCGTTTGCACTGGCATTGTCATTTTATTCAAAAACTAGAAACCGAAGCCTTATTTGAAACACATAATATGCTACAAATTTTTAATGGTTTACGTGAAGATGAATTTAATGATGACTATTTTGAAGCTTGGAAGACGGGCAATACAGGTTATCCGTTTATTGATGCGTGTATGCGTTGTTTACGCCATACAGGCTGGTTGAATTTTAGAATGCGCGCGATGCTAGTATCGTTCTCATCGTATCAACTATGGTTACATTGGAAGCAACCCGCATGGCATTTAGCGCAATGTTTCACTGATTACGAACCAGGTATTCATTACAGCCAAATTCAAATGCAATCAGGTACTACGGGCATCAATACTATGCGTATTTATAACCCTGTAAAGCAATCCCAAGACCAAGACCCTAAAGGCATTTTTATTAAACGCTGGGTACCAGAATTATCCAAAGTGTTTGATAACTTTATCCATGAACCATGGACTATGCCGTTAAACATGCAACAAGAAAAAGGCTGTGTGCTGGGCGAAGATTACCCCGAACCCATTGTTGATCATGTAGTAGCTTTACGTGCAGCCCGCGCCCGTTTTACTGATTTCAAAAAGCTACACCCTGACTTTTGGGAACAGGCGAAAGCTTTACATAATAAACACGGCAGTCGCCGAAAGCGTAGTACTCGACGTATCAAAAAGAACAAGGCTACTAAGAAAACCCAAAAGACAAAAGTTGATGAAAGCCAACTTCCCTTGTTTTAAAAAGATGTTTTAAAAAGATGTTTTAAAAAGATGTTTGGAATGGATGTTAATTTAAAGATAGATAAAAATGGCTCACAAAAAAACTAAGCTCGAAAATAAAACCTGTATTGTCTGTAACAGACCCTTTGCATGGCGTAAAAAATGGGAACGCTGTTGGGATGAAGTGAAATATTGCTCTGAACGTTGTCGGCGAAATAAGCAGTCAAGTGAATCTGAAAAATAACATTACCATTAATACCGAGAACAATGAAACATGCGTAGACTATATATTATTTTGGGTGATCAACTAGATCGAGATTCACTTATTTTTGATGGCATTGATCAGGATGGTGGTATTGATAATGATTGCTTTTGGATGGCTGAAGTCCCCGAAGAAGCCACCCATGTTTGGTCGCACAAACAGCGCATCGCCCTATTTTTATCAGCAATGCGACACTTTGCTGAAGAGATAAAAGCAAAACAATTACCTTTGCAATATTTTGTCTTACATGAACATAATTTTAAAAGTTTAGGAGAAGCATTAGCCAAAACCCTCGAAACTGAACAGCCTGAAGAAGTATGGTGTGTTAGGCCTGGTGATTATCGCGTATCAAAATCTTTAGTGGATACCTGCAAACAGTATGATGTGCCTTATAAACAATTAAATGATCAGCATTTTTTATCCACGCCAAAGGACTTCAAAATATGGGCGGGTGAAAAAAAACAACTCCGCTTAGAGTATTGGTATCGTGAATTGCGAAAAAAATATCAGGTACTGATGGAAGATGAAAAAAATCCTTTAGGAGGTCAATGGAATTACGACCAATCAAATCGTAAATCTTTTAAAAAAGATGGTCCACAAGACATCCCCCAAACACTGCATTGGAATGATGATGAAATTACTCAAGAGGTAATCGATTTAGTCAATACAGAATACCCTGATCACCCAGGCAAGCTTGAAACACTTTACTGGCCTGTAACCCCAGAACAAGCAGAACAGGCCTTAGAACGCTTTTTTGATGATTGCTTAGCAAACTTTGGTGATTATCAAGATGCTATGTGGACAGATGAGCCATTTTTAAATCATTCGCTGATTTCATCCAGTTTGAATCTAAAGTTATTACATCCTTTAAAAGTGATCCAAACTGCTGAAATGTATCATCGTGAAAAAGGTGCGCCACTGGAGGCGGTTGAAGGGTTTATTCGACAGATATTAGGGTGGCGTGAATACGTGCGCGGCTTGTATTGGATGCACATGCCCGATTGGTTGGAAATGAATGCGTTAAATGCCAAAAACGATCTACCCGATTTCTTTTGGACAGGTGAAACTGACATGACCTGTTTGCGACAAACGATTCAACAAACCTTAGATTATGGTTATGCTCATCATATCCAGCGCTTGATGGTAACGGGGTTATTCTCGCTGTTATATGGTGTCAAACCAAAGCAAATCCATGAATGGTATTTAGCGGTATATGTGGATGCCGTTGAGTGGATGGAACTGCCCAATACCATCAGTATGAGTCAGTATGCTGATAACGGTATTATGGCATCCAAGCCTTATGTAGCCAGTGGCAATTACATCAATAAAATGAGTAATTACTGCAAACATTGTAAATACAAACCTGCCGTCACTTTGGGCGATGATGCTTGTCCATTTACCACATTATTCTGGGATTTTTTGAACACCCACAACGAAAGTTTATCGAAAAATCCCCGTATGGGTTTTATGCTTAAAAATTTACATCGAAAAAGTGATGAAGATATTACTGCCATATCTAAACAGGCAATTAAATTTAGGCAATCAATTAAATAATCTGAGAAATAATCATTAAAAATGACACCCCCTACCTTTTTAAAAGGCTTCAAGAAACATATCTATCACCAATGATTCCTGTATAAAAAAATAAAGTTGATATACTTATTTACTTACTTCTAAAAAGTATTGAGGACTATATGCATTACTACGTTTTTAAAATTACAGAGCCAACACCCATAGTAAAAAACTGTGAATTTATTGATAAATTTGAAATATTTAAAGAAGCCAAAAACTATGCTCGTCAACTACGAGCTAATCTACCTTTAAATGGAACCGTTAGTATTAAAATGATTCACGCTGCGAATCAACTTCAGGCTGAAGAACTTTTACAAGAAAAGCGTGAAAAAACGGTAACTATGGAGTGGGAAAAATAATTCCTAATGAAATACTTTCCTCTTTTTGTAGATATCAATAACCGACACTGTTTAGTCATTGGCGGTGGTCCTGTTGCGAACCGAAAAGTTAAGAGTTTATTAAAGTCAGGTGCAATTGTAACTTTAATTTCGCCAGTAATAACAGCTGAAATAAAGACACTTGCTGACGCTAGTAAAATTTCTGTTTTTTTAAGAGAATATCAACACTCAGACCTTGTTCGAGCTTTTCTTGTCATCGCAGCCACTAATGATTCTGATATTAATACGCTTATAGCGAATCAATCTAATGATGCAAATATTTTAGTCAATGTAGCTGATAAGCCTGATTCAGGGAGCTTTATATTCCCATCAGTCGTAGATCGTTCACCTGTCACTGTGGCTATTTCAACTGGAGGAGCATCACCCGTCTTTGCAAGACAACTACGCATGAGGCTTGATAGTATGATTCCTAAAGGATCGGGGGCATTAGCTGCAATTACTGAAGAGTACAGAGAAAAGGTTAAACACACCTTTACGGATTTAGAACAAAGAAAAGAATTTTGGGAAACCGCACTGAATGGGGTATTTGCAGAGTATATATACGCAGGCAACGAAACCCAAGCCCGTAACTGGCTTGATGATCAATTAGCTAAAGGTGTATCAAGTGCAACAGGAGAAGTATATTTAGTTGGCGCAGGTCCCGGCGACCCTGATTTACTAACATTTAAAGCAGTTCGTTTAATGCAACAAGCTGATGTTATGGTTTACGATAGATTAGTCTCAAAAGCTATTCTTGATATGGCCAATAAAGAGGCTGAGCGTTTGTATGTTGGTAAAGAGAAGTCTAATCACGCCGTACCACAAAATAATATCAATCAAATTTTAGTGGACTTAGCTAAACAAGGTAAACGTGTATTGCGTTTAAAAGGCGGCGACCCTTTTATTTTTGGTCGTGGCGGTGAAGAAATTGAAAAACTCACTGAAAATAATAGTCCATTTCAAGTCGTTCCTGCTGTTACTGCAGCTTCAGGCTGCTCTGCTTACGCTGGAATTCCATTAACACATCGTGACTACGCTCAATCAGTTACCTTTGCCACAGGCCATTTACGCGATGGCACGGTAAACCTAAATTGGCAGCAACTGACCCAAAAAAATCATACTATCGTTTTTTATATGGGTTTAAGTGGTATCAACGTTATTAGTGAAAAACTACAAGAACACGGAATGAGTCCTGATATGCCAGCGGCCTTAGTAGAGCAAGGCACTACCAGTAACCAACGTGTCCATATTGGTACCGTTGCTACTTTACCACAATTGGTTAAAGATTCAGGAGTAAGAGCGCCGACGCTTACTATTATCGGAGAAGTCGTTAAACTCCATGATAAGTTAAGTTGGTATGAGCCTGATCGTCATGTGCAACAATCTGAATTCTCAAAGAATATTTGAATAGTTTTTAAAAATGAATGAAACAAAAATAGATATCCAGCAAGCTTTTAAACGCAATATGAGTGATGGTGATAGTTGTTCTGCAGCTGAACCCTTCGCTTTACGTACCATCGACGATAGCATGGAGCCTGAGTTCGATGCGGGTTGTATCATCATCATCGACCCTGGACATGTTGCCCGTGATGGCTCATTTGTTTTTGCTGTAGACAACAAAAGCGAATATATCTTTCGTCAATTACGGATCAAAAACGAACGTTTTTTTCTACAACCATTAAACGACCTTTATGATACTTTTGAAATAAAATGGGAACAGATTGAAGGTGTAATTACGCAACGAGCGGGTAAAAAGAGGACTTATCATAAGCACTATGATTAATTATATTCTGAAGTGTTAAATTAATTTTTTTAGAAAGTGGTACTGCCATTTCCCATAGAGATTTTTGCGTACTTTTTGGCTCTAGGTGGACCTATAAAGTACACCCCCCCACTTTTTTGCCATTTTTTAAGTTATATTCCTTAGATATAAAAACTCGTTAATACTAATTACAGAGATCTCAATTGAATTACTATCTGCTAAAAATAGTCATCACCACTCTTCTGATAGTAGCGATTTCAGAAATGAGTAAAAGAAGCTCAATGATTGGGGCGCTCCTAGCTTCGATTCCTTTAGTTTCGGTATTAGCTATGATCTGGCTGTATCAAGATACTAAAGACATAAATAAAATTAGTGACTTATCAATAAGTATATTTTGGTTAGTCATACCTTCTCTGGCATTATTTATTTCATTACCATTATTATTAAAGCAAGGGCTTCATTTCTACCTGAGCCTAGTGATTTCAATCACCATAACAGCGACTTGTTACTTCATTATGCTCTTTGTTTTAAAGCAGTTTGGCGTAAATCTATAAAACTCGAATTTTAATTTAAGAAGTATTAGAAAATTTATTAGCAGATATATTACAAATACGGGATAGGACTGTGATATTCAATGTTAATCGTTAAATAGACTTAATCTAGCTATCACCAGATTTAACTTCAGTAGGTTTTTGGATAAAATACCCTTGTGCATAATCTATATTCATGACATTTAACATAGTTAGAATTTCTTTTGACTCAACATATTCCGCTACAGTCTTTAGCCCCATAGTATGAGCCATATCATTAATAGCTTTTACCAAGGTTCTATCCACTGGATCAGTAACGATATCTTTAATAAAACTCCCATCAATTTTCAAGTAGTCTACGGGAAATTGTTTTAAGTAGGTCAAAGAACTCAAGCCAGTCCCAAAATCATCTAAAGCAAATTTGATATTTAGACGCTTCATCTCTTTCATAAAGAGTTTGACCAAATCTTGGTTGGCAATGGCTGAAGATTCAGTTATTTCAAAACATAGCTGACTTGGATTAACCTTATATTTCATCATCAGATGTTTCACTTTCAGTAAGAAGTCTGGCTCACTTAAAGACTGGCCCGAAAGGTTAATAGATATAAAGCCATGCTCACCCAAATCAGTAAAATAATGATTACTTAACGCTGATAAAGCACGATCAATTATCGCTAAATCTAATTTAGGCATGAGGTTAAAACGCTCTGCAGCAGGAATAAACTCATTCGGTGATACTATTTCTCCATTCTCTCCTATTAAGCGTACGAGTATTTCATGATGTGTGTAATTATGATTTTCTTCGACTGTACTTATTTTCTGGCTATAGATTACTAATCTATTTTCTTTTAACGCTTTTAATATACCGGAAACCCATGTCATTTCACCTTTTCTAAGGTTCAAGGCTTCATCATTTTCATGGTAAACTTTCACCCTATTCCGTCCTGCATCTTTAGCTGCATAGCAGGCTAAATCAGCACTCTTCATTAGTTCATCTACACTTAATGTATCTTTGCTTATAGCAACTACGCCAATACTCACACCTATATCGAAAGATTGGTTCTTACGTACGAATTGATAGTTTTTAGTTATTTGACACAATTTTTGTGCAGTAATTTTGGCTTCATCTATATTACAATTGTTTAATAATACGCCAAATTCATCACCACCAAGACGCGCCAACATATCAGTTTCACGCAGTTCATTTTGCAAAACTATGCTAATTTTACATAGCAGTTCATCTCCACCAGCATGACCGCAAGTATCATTTACAACCTTAAATTGGTCTAAATCCAAGAAGAACATTGCATGCATATCATCTGTATTTTTCACATCATCAATTAACTTTTGAGTCTTTTCTTCAAAGCTAATCCGATTCGGTAGTTGAGTAAGAGTGTCATGCTTAGCTTGCCAAAACATCAGTTTTGTTACACCCCTGGCATTAATCAAATCTTTCGAGAAAAAATATGCTAATCCACTTAATCCAATAGCTAAAGAACTGAATATCCAAAGGATAGTAAGTTTGCTATTTTTAGAGGCAATAGCTTGCATCGTCTCAACTGGAATTTGCACAAAAATAGCACCCAACAACTGATGTTGTTTCCAAATTTTACCAATAGCTATATTTTGTTGTTCTCGTCGATCATGAATAGAAGTCTGCTTTTCATAATTATTATGGCAATTGACACAAGACATATCAGAAGCAGGATCAGCCCTCAGATACAGTAAGGATTGTGTACCTTCGAATTCCTGAACTTTATGAATGGGTTTCCAATCTATAGGGGCATTAGGATTTTCTTTATCTTGTTTTTCTAACTCAGCCCATGCTTCTATGAGAAAGTCATTATTGAGATCCTGATTATTTGCTAAGTTCCACTTACTAACTGCTCGATATTTATACAGACCTTCAGAGGATTCTGAAGCTTTCTTAGCCATACTTTTTAAGAATTGAGCGGGTATAGGAAGCGCACCCGTTTTATTATGGTAATCCCTATCAGAGAAACCTATTTGATCTTTTTTTACTTTTTTAAGGATATTTTTTGAATAAACTGATCTTGCAGCTGAAGCTTGTCGAGCAACAATTTCTGCGACACTAAGAGATTGATTTTCTATAATAGAATGTTCAGATTTTAATATTACAAAATAAGCCGTTATTCCAACAAACAAAAACAGTATTGCAGTAAGCAACACGATTTTTTTGGTTAAATTGAAATTTGACTCAGATTGAAGCATATATGCATTTATTTTAATTATTATCTAAAGCATATTATTTACAACGTGTATCACTGTCAAATACTTAGGACAAAAGGCATCTAGCTAATTATTTTTACACAATCTATTATTGGCATTATTGAAATAATAGACTGGTTAGGGGAGAAAAAATGACACCCCCCTACTTTTTGCGGTATTCCAACAGTCATTGACTGTCGTTGATAAAATGATTTAATTAGCTTTACCAATCACATCAACGCCAGCCGGTATCTTAAAGAAAAAGGTACTTCCACTAATGGGAACATTTGTTTTGGCATTTAACTTTAATACGGTTTTTTGACCTAACTGATCATGCATCACCATTTGACGAAGACCACTTTGATCCAAGCCAACTTCAAAGGATTTAAAGTCTTTACTTTTTCTGTGTGGCGTTAATTTAAACCAATCTAAACCTGCTGTTCTTTGAGTTAACGCTTGCACTTTAAATTGAGCATCGGGCTTTTGTTTACGGGTAAGAATGGCAATCGGTGCGCTTGATAAAGCTTGTGACATCGGTTTGATTGTTACTTGTTCCAAATCTTCATCATAAACCCATATGTTCTTTCCATTGCTGACAATGGTCTGAGGATCTGGAGTTCTATATACCCAGCGAAACTTACCTGGGCGTAACATAGAAATATTACCTGTAGAATTTTGTATCACTTTACCTTTCTTACTAAACACTTGCTGGCTGAAACTTCCTTTGAGACTTGATACCTCTGTAAAGAAGGTATTTAGTCTTTGCCTAGCGTCATCAGCAGCATTTGCGCTTGTGTGAAGAATCATTGCACTAAAACCGATAAGTGTAGCGCTAGCAAGTGATAATAAAGTGTTTTTTATCTTGTAATCAGTCGTGTTTTTATTGCTATATGTTTTCATTATTTTCTCAAATAGTTCTAATTAGTCATGTCGAATTCCGACACTAAACTATTAGAAATCTAGTGACGACTTTGGTGGTTCTGGTGCGAGTACTTCACGTGTGCCATTTGACTGCACTGCACTGACTACTCCTGCCGATTCCATATCTTCAATCATAGAAGCGGCGCGATTATATCCAACTTTCAAACGACGTTGCACATATGAAATTGAAGCTCTGCGTGACTCGGTCACAATTGCAACGGCTTGGTCATACAATGCATCAGCTTCTGGGGCAGCGGCAAGGGGTTCTAATCCTGGTATCGCATCCGACCCCGTCTCTTGTGTGACATCAGTTAAGTACTCAGGTTCCCCTTGAAGTTTCCAATAGTTAACAACATCTTCAACTTCACTGTCATCAACAAAGGCACCATGCACACGTTGTGGTAATCCTGTCCCTGGCGGTAAATACAACATATCACCATGACCCAGTAGCGACTCTGCACCCCCTTGATCAAGAATAGTACGTGAATCAATTCGGGTAGAAACCTGGAAAGCAATGCGTGTTGGAATATTGGCTTTAATAAGTCCCGTAATAACATCTACTGATGGACGCTGTGTAGCAAGAATTAAGTGAATTCCGGCGGCACGAGCTTTTTGTGCTAATCGAGCAATTAATTCCTCGACCTTTTTACCAACCACCATGATCATGTCGGCAAACTCATCAATGACAATGACAATTGATGGCAATGTTTCTAACACTTTAGGGCGGACATCGACATGAAGAGTAGGATCAAACGTGGGATCTGTCATCGGTGTCCCAGCATCTGCAGCTTCTTTAATTTTAGCGTTGTAACCATTGATATTTCTAACTTTTAGATGTGACATCAACGCATAACGACGCTCCATTTCCCCTACTGCCCAACGAAGTGAGTTAGCGGCATCCTTCATATCCGTAACAACAGGGGTTAATAAATGAGGAATACCTTCATAAATACTTAATTCAAGCATTTTAGGATCGATCATTATTAACTTAACTTCTTCTGGTGTAGATTTGTACAGCAAACTGATCAACATACAGTTCACACCAACAGATTTACCAGAACCTGTGGTACCCGCAATTAATAGATGAGGCATTCTTGATAGATCTGCAATTGCCGGATTACCTGCAATTGTTTTACCTAGCACCATCGTCGTAGGTGATTTTGAATCTCGAAACAACTTTGAATCTAAAATTTCACTGATCGCGACTAGATCACGTTTATCGTTAGGGACCTCTAAACCAATCGTTGTTTTACCTGGTATAACTTCAACAATTCGAATACTAGAAACACACATGCTACGAGCTATATCTTGCGCCAAACCACTTATTTTGCTGACTTTAGTTCCTGGAGGAAGTAATAGCTCGAAACGTGTAATGATAGGCCCAGGGTAATAGCTATCAATTTGAACACCACGAACCCCAAAATGCTCAAGAGTCTCAACAATATTCTTTGCGTGAAATTCGATTTGTTCTTTAGAGAAATGTCCCTGCCCCTGTGGTGGTGGGTTCAATAAACTCACTGGAGGTAGTGTAATCGCTTTGCCGATTGAAATTTGTGGATCAACAACTGCTTTTGATTTACCTACGGTTGTTTTCGCTGCAACTTGCTTCGATGCAGGTTTTTTAGTGCTGTTTTGTGCTGCTTGCTTGGTAGCAGCAAACTTAGCAGTAATCACTTCTTTTAGTCCATTCACAGAAACATTTTCTTCTACATATTCTTGATCATCGTTAGACATATAATCAGGAACACCTAAAACGGGTTCTTTTCTTTGTTTTTTAGATTCACTTTTTTTAGACTGAATGACGTCGTCAAAGTTATCTGTAATATCATCTAAAGGATCGTGTCTTGGCGTCTGAAATCCTATAGGTGCTTGATTATTATTTGCATTATCATTAGAAGCTGACTTCTTCCATAAGAACAAACCTGATAAGCCTGCAACTACAGCGCCAGCCATACTGTTTGAAGCTGGAGCATGAGAAGATTGACTCGAAGATGAAGGTGGAGCATATGGTTGCTCTTTTCTAGTTTCGTTATTGCCATCAAAATTATTGCTATCAAAATCATTTGACTCGAAATTCATCGGCATAGTGCCTGAAAGTGTTCCTGATGACATTGAAGATGTTTCTAATGTTTCCTGGGGAGTAGTCGCATTAGTAAACAGTTCAATAGTTCCTAGAATCGCTTCACCGATTCTATCAATTAGCTTTAACCACTGGATGTCGGCAAATAAAGTAATCCCTGCAACAAAACCAGAGAATAAAATCATGGTTGCGCCAATATCACCTAATGCACGCATCAATAATCGAGCCATACCTTGACCCAACAAACCACCTGCTCCGTAATATAAATTACTCCCAGGCCACAATAATATAGCTAAGCCACAACCAGCTATTAAAGCTAGGAAGACGCCAAAAACAGAAATACCTAAATTGATACCTGCCGTTTTATTTTTACTGGAACGAAACATCAAAAATGCCGAAACCATAAAAGCGATAGGCACTAAATAAGAAATGTAGCCAAAGAAACCAAACAGAACATCAGCCAAATAGGCTCCTGCAGAACCGGCTTTATTTTGGATTACTGCATTTGTATCGTGATGGAACAAGCCTGGATCAGCAGGATTATATGTCATCAATGCGAGTAAGATTACCGCAGTAATACCCGACATAATCAGAATACTGGTTTGTTTTAAACTCCCTCTCTTTTGAGAAGTCAAAGCAACTCTGTCCATAGTATCTTCACTGGATTCATTTTTTACAGATGCTTTTGATTTCGTTGCTTTCGCTGCGACAGCTCTAGACTTTGCTGCTGCAGTTTTTGATGATCTGGCTGTCACCTTTTTCTTAATAGCCAATTGAAATTCCCCAATTTCTGTAGAAAGCCACAAACTACTCATATACAAGAAATGTATAAAAATAAAATCTAGAAATCGCCCAAGATTACTAGAACAGCTTTCAGTTTTTAAATGATAGACAGTCAAATTATAAATAGTGGTAAAAACTTAGTTAGTTTTATACTTTATTAGACCAGTCTTGTTAATAACTTATCAATTTATACGTATTATAAAGTTCTTATTAGTAATAAGAATAAACTTACTTCTGTAAAACATTGAAATAATTAAACATATAAGCCCTATATGTTTCGTCAATACTAACAGAAATACCATCAAAAAAGAAGTAATACTTATACTGGGTAACGATTCATGACTACTTTGTTCAAAATTTATGCGTCCGTTTTTTAAAAGTTAATAACAACATCTTATTTGCTCCCCGTCTCGTATAACACAAATGAAGTTATCTCAAGATCGACAGACAATACAACACACTATAAACTCGACTTACATACTATTTTGGAGCATTTTTTATGAGCGAAACAATTCACCATCCTTTAATCATTTTAGGATCTGGTCCTGCGGGATATTCAGCGGCAGTCTATGCGGCTCGCGCTAATTTGAACCCCGTCATCATTACCGGTATGGAACAAGGTGGACAATTGATGACCACCACAGATGTCGATAATTGGCCTGGTGATAATGATGGTGTTCAAGGCCCTGATTTAATGGAGCGCATGAAAAAACACGCTGAACGTTTCGACACACAATTAATTATTGATTACATTGCTTCTGTCGATTTCAGTACAAGGCCTTTAAAGTTAAAAGGTGGTAGTAATGAATACACTTGCGACTCATTAATCATTTGCACTGGTGCATCAGCAATGTACTTAGGCCTAGAGTCTGAAGAAAAATTTAAGGGCCGAGGAGTTTCAGCCTGTGCCACTTGTGACGGTTTTTTCTATAGAAATCAGAAGGTTGCTGTCATTGGCGGTGGCAATACGGCTGTTGAAGAAGCACTCTACTTATCAAATATTGCCTCTGAAGTTACCCTAGTTCATCGTCGTGATGAGTTACGCTCAGAGAAAATCTTACGTGATAAATTACTCGCTAAAGCTGAGAATGGTAATATCAAACTTAAATGGGATACGGTTCTTGAAGAAGTTTTAGGAGACAATGCAGGTGTAACCGCTTTACGTCTAAAGAATGTAAAAACTGAAGCCACTGAAGAGATCGATGTACATGGTGTTTTCATTGCCATTGGACACAAACCTAACACCAGTATTTTTGAAGGCCAACTTGAAATGGAAGGCGGCTATATAAAAGTTAAAAGCGGTACTGGCGGTAATGCTACTCAAACTAGTGTCGAAGGTGTATATGCAGCGGGTGATGTCATGGACCATGTCTATCGTCAAGCGATTACCTCTGCAGGCACAGGCTGTATGGCTGCTCTAGATGCGGAAAAATATATGGATGAGTTACATAAATAAACTCTTAATAGATTTCAATACATCAACAGACTACAAAAAAATCATCAATGACCACAGGTAAAAAACCTTCGCTAACACTTGCCTTACTAGATCCAAATGCGAGTGATGAGCCCTTCCCACCATTAGAACATGCGTGGGAAGAACCGAATGGTTTGCTAGCATTTGGTGGGGACCTCTCCCCTACTCGCTTAATCACTGCGTATAAATCTGGGATTTTTCCTTGGTATAACCCAGACGAACCTATTTATTGGTGGAGTCCGAATCCACGAGCAGTGCTTTTCCCTGAACTTATTCAGATCAGTAAAAGCCTTCGTAAATCGATGCGTAGTTTAAAAAATAAAGGCTATAAAATTCGATTTGATACCCATTTTTCCGATGTTGTAAAATCATGCGCTGCACCAAGATCTCAGTCAGCAGGAACTTGGATTAGCGATGAAATGCACGATGCCTATTGTCGTTTATTTAATATGGGAATCGCGCATAGCGTCGAGATATGGAATGCTGACGACGAATTAGTGGGGGGACTCTATGGCGTAGCCTCTGGCGGCGTTTTTAGTGGCGAGTCAATGTTTAGCAAAGAACGCGATGTATCAAAAATAGCTTTTGTTGCCTTAGCTTGGCACATTCAGTATTGGGGGTTTTCTGCCATTGACTGTCAGATTGAAAATTCACATTTAACAAGCTTAGGAGTGATTAATATTTCAAGGAAGCAATACCAGCAAATTCTCAACACTTGTCGATACTTTAATCACGATAAATGGATCTTTGAAGAAAATTCAGATTTAGCTCATTGGCAACCACAAAAATCCATTGAATCGTGATTAGAACTTCTAAAATTCAATACAAGTAAAGAATTGAATTACGTGCATGAAACATCAAAGCGATTAGCATTCAAAAAGGTGGGGGGTGTCCTTTTTGATTATTCTTTTTTCATACCGATAGGGCTATTCAAAATTTTTAGCATTTCAATAAAAGCTAACACTCCACAATATTTACTGGTACCTCAACGACTTGAATAGCTAAACCACCACGTGAAGTTTCTTTATATTTAGTTGCCATATCTCTGCCAGTTTCACGCATCGTAACAACCGCTTTATCTAAAGACACAAAATGCTCACCATTGCCACGCAATGCCATCCGAGAGGCATTAATTGCTTTTACTGAACCCATTGCGTTACGTTCAATACAAGGGACTTGGACTAAACCACCAATAGGATCACACGTTAAACCGAGATTGTGTTCGATACCAATTTCTGCAGCATTTTCGATTTGCTCAGGAGTACCACCTAATACTTCTGTAAGCCCAGCAGCTCCCATGGCACAAGCTGAACCAATTTCGCCCTGACAACCGACTTCTGCGCCTGAAATTGATGCATTTTCTTTAATAATAATACCAATAGCTGCAGCCGTTAATAGAAAACGAACAATACCACTATCACCATCTTGCTTATAAGCGCGACAAAAATGCATATAATAATGGAGTAGCGCTGGAATGATGCCTGCAGCACCATTTGTAGGTGCTGTAACTACGCGCCCCCCTGCGGCATTTTCTTCATTTACCGCCAAAGCAAATAAGTTAACCCAATCCATACTGCCTTGATTATATTGCTCATGCGTTAACTCATTCTCTAATGAATGGCACAATTCTGCGGCACGTCGCTTAACTTTAAGACCGCCTGGCAATACTCCTGTGTTCTTGCATCCTGCAGTTACGCATTCTTGCATCACACGCCATATGTTCAATATTTTTTCACGAACTTCTTCTTCTGAATGCCAAACACATTCATTTTTCATCATCAATTCACTAATTGATAATTGCTCTTTTTTACATAAAGCCAAAAGCTCTTGACCCGTTTTAAATGGATAAGGTATGTCAGCGTCATTTTGTTTGATTGGGGAAGTGATTTCATCACGTTCACTATCATCAATAACAAATCCACCACCCACTGAGTAGTATATTTTGTCGTATAAAATATCTTCGCTCGCATCACATGCGGTAATCATCATGCCATTGGCGTGAAACGGTAAGGCTTTTTTACGGTGAAAAGTGATGTCTTCGTCATAATCAAAACTGATAGTATTTGTTCCCGCCAGTGTAATTTTTTTAGACTCAAGAATCTCCCGCATAAGAACATTCATACTATCAACATCAACCGTATCAGGCTTTTCACCCATCAAACCAAAGATGACTGCCTTGCCACTACCATGACCTTTACCAGTAGCGCCTAAAGAACCATATAGGTCGACCGAAATGTTGGCGACTGCACCTAAGTTTCCTTGTTTTTTCAAACCTTCTAAGAAAGTATTCGCAGCAACCATCGGTCCAACCGTATGAGAGCTAGAAGGGCCAATGCCAATTTTAAAAAGATCGAAAATGCTAATTGCCATTAGATAGGCTCACAGTGTTAAGAATCGCAGATTATAGTCATTTGCTGAAAGCAAACTAGTACCAAACCCGACATCTATTTAGTATATAGCTATAGATGATAATATTTTTAATGAATTTTGATAGTAGTATAAGAAAATGGACGTTATTTCTTAATCCCAATCAATGCTAAACCCTGTGATTAAGATCTACAATCTGCAAGAAGGTAATTTAAAAGAGTAAACCACACCCCCCTACTTTTTGAAGATGAACTAAATGAGCCAGTCCTTTACACGAAAGATATAACGGATTAAAAAAAGCTTAAATAAAAACAGCTCCTAATCCCTTTTTTGGTTATTTATTCTTAAATTCCGGCTGTCGCTTCTCGATAAAAGCAGCCATACCCTCTTTTTGATCTTCAAGTGAAAAGGTCGAATAAAACAGGCTTCTTTCCATCTTAACCCCTTCAGTTAAAGAATTCTCTTGAGATAGGTTTACGGCTGCTTTAGCCATCATTACGGAAGGACGAGAGAAAGAAGAAATTTTAGATGCTGTCTTCAGCGCTTCATCGACTAACTCTGAAACGGGTAAGATTCGACTTACTAAGCCTGATCTTTCGGCTTCTTCAGCATCCATAAATCGGCCCGTAAGAATCATCTCCATCGCTTTTGATTTTCCCACCAAACGCGTTAAACGTTGAGTTCCACCGGCTCCTGGAATAGTTCCTATTTTAATTTCTGGCTGCCCAAATAAGGCATTATCAGCTGCTAGAATAAAGTCACACATCATCGCAATTTCACAACCACCACCTAAAGCATAGCCAGCTACAGCAGCGATTACAGGCTTACGACACGTTGTTATTCTCTCCCACCCTGCCGTTATGAACTGCTCGTTGTAAACATCAATAAAATCTTTATCTTGAATTTCACTTATATCTGCGCCAGCCGCAAAAACCTTTTCATTACCCGTAATGACAATTGCTCCTATGGCCTCAGTGGACTCAAAGTGATCCAACATCATTGTTAATTCTTTAAACATTAACGTAGATAGCGCATTGTTATTTGATGGGCTGTTTAAGGTGATTAAACCAACATCATCTTGAACCTCAACATCTATAGTTTTCAAATTAGCGATTGTATTCAAATTCATAAAAATTCCATTTATCTATTCTTAATAAAACAAATTATTTAATATTTCATCGGGGATGCAGCACCATCATCGAAGCTTGCATTAGTGAAACCAGTTTACCTTTTTCAGGTTGATTATATTTTTCATCATCATTATTTTCTGGTGATACAGTATGGGCATAAACTTCTCCCGTTGTAATCATTATCGTATTGCCTGATTTTTTTACCGTACCCTTCGCTATAAATTCATCCCCAATAGCAGGAGAAGCAAAATTACTTTTAAACTCGATGGTGAGTACCCTCGCCTCTTTTGGCATTAAGGTCATTGCTGCATAGCCACAGGCACTATCAACAATGGTTGTTATCACGCCTGCATGCACAAAACCATCTTGTTGACTGATACCTTCCCTGAAGGGGAGTCTAATCACTACTTCACCCAGCTCCACACTTACAATGGAAGCACCAATGGTGGACATAATAGTTTGTTTATTAAAACTATCCGTAATTCTATCTCGTATAGCGTCTAAATCGTCAATCATAATTTCTATTTAGTCCTATTTGTACAACTATAAAATATATTTTTACTCAATTAAGACATTATTTAGAATGCCAATGCAGAATTTAATTAACGTTTACGTAAACGTTAATTACATCTATTATATACTACAGATAAAATACAGTGATTAAATTATCAGAAAGTCATAGTAAAATTAGTTAATGGAGTTAATGTTTTATGTCAAAAATAACAATCAAAGACTTTAATCAAATTCTTACGGAAGAATTACCTTGGGCCAAGGATAATGACATGATCCTTGAAACAATTTCAAATGGTGAAGCTAAAATGCGTCTTCCCTATCATGACCGCTCTACTCGACCTGGTGGAAGCATTTCTGGGCCTCACATGATGATGCTAGCAGACGCTTGTATGTATGCCGTAGTGCTGAGCATGATCGGAAAGGTGAAATTAGCAGTCACTACCAATTTTAATATTAATTTTCTTAGAAAGCCTACTGAAAGTGACTTAATTGCTGAAGGGAAGATTATTAAAATTGGTAAACGTTTAGCCATTATGGAAGTAAGCATTCTTACAAGTGAGGAAAACAAACTGGTCGCACACGCAACTGGCACTTACTCTATTCCTACAAAAGTTTGAAAAATAACTTCCCTTACATACAAGCCGAAATTAATAATCAGTGATTTTTGTTTGCTACATACGTTTGTTATTTAACAACAAGATAAAAATTATTCACCTTCAAAGAGCGTTTAACTATGAGTATTAATAATCCGATTTTTTACTCTATATTGATGATATTTGCCGGAATTGGCATACCTGTTATGGCAGCCTTAAACTCTGGTCTGGGTCTTAAGCTTCAAAATCCAGGGCTCGCAACCATCATTCTAGTTATCGTGGCATTATTTTCTGCTGTAGTTGTGATGCTCGTTACTCCCGGCCAAAATGTTTTTGCTATACCTAGATCAACTCCATTTTACTTTTATCTAGCAGGCATATTATTTATCTTTTATATCAGCACTATTTCTTGGGTAGCACCCAAATTTGGTTTTGGAAACGCCATAACTTTTATCCTGCTAGGACAGCTGATATCAATGTGTGTCATTGATCATTATAGTTTATTCAATGCTGTTCAATATTCTTTCAGCTGGCAAAGACTCATAGGAATATTATTGATGATTTCTGGTATTTATTTAATCGTTAAAAAAGGGTAAATAAAATAATAGCGTGATTATATATAGCCTTATATTTCAGCTTGACTGTAAAAGCACACCCCCCTACTTTTTAAAGCTTTTTCTAATCAAAACGTATCATTCTGCAAGCCCAGATTTAATCATTCGCCCCAAGTCACAACCTGCCAGTATATGTAAATGATAATGCATGACTTCTTGATGAGCATTAGCGCCCATATTTGAAATAACTCTATAACCATCATCTTGAAGCTTTAATTGTGCCGCTACTTTCTGTACCGCTTGATAGAAACCTGAAATTTCCTCAACTGATCCTGTTGCTGAAAAATCATCGAAGGAGATGTATTCTCCCTTAGGGATAACCAATACATGCACGGGTGCTTGTGGCGTAATATCATTAAAAGCTAGTGCATAATCATCTTCGTAGACTTTATCGGAAGGAATTTCACCACGCAGAATTTTCGCGAAAATATTATCAGTATCGTAATTCATTTGATCTCCAAGAATAAATATATGTATGGTTTTTAATGCGATGAGTTTAGCAAAATAAAAACTACTTTTAGATTACTATTTTGTATCTCCAACACGCTTAGGTTGAAAAAATTCTGGCCATCGTTTCGCTACTACTTCGCCATCAGCAGCTAATGCTAAGCAGGTATCGATAATGGGAGGCTTGTCTCTCTGTGGTTTGTTTCGCTCAATTTCTTCAATTTCAACGTATAAGGTTTGATATGCTGTTGTGGCAATAGGCCCCAATAAATCCATTAAATGGGTACAACTCGCACTTGGGCCTATTCTTTTTCTGGCCTCTTTTAACCATCCTGCGCCTATTCTTAATCCGATCAATTCTTGCATTGCAGCGGTTGCATTGGGGCAAACGCTAAACGGAGTATCGTCAGAAACCGCGATAACCTCTTTAATCACAAATCTTAAGTCGATTGTTATTCTCAAGTACATATCATGCACTGGCTCACCGGCTTTGATCAATCCACCACGATGTTCTTCATCGTAACTGCAATCATAACTCCTAAGGTCTACCAAATGCGCTTCAATATCCCATAAATTATCGACACGTTTATAGCCTTCGCAATGAATCGTTCGGTTATGATATTTTTTTCGATCTAATGGTTTTGGCAATGGCATTTTGGTGTCCTTGATTTAAGGTCTTAAGCTATTATTGAGACAAACTTTCTATGATAGAAGCAACTTTATTGTCCCTTCCAAACTGCTTTACGTTTCTCTGTGAACGCAGCGGCTCCTTCTTTTGCATCATCTGAATGTAGAAGTTCCTTTAATAACAAATCATTAAGTTGCCAACAGCTATCTTCATTTACTGAGTGAGAAGCGTTGGCGAGTCGAAGACTTGAACGCAGTGAGAGTGGAGCATTTTGACTAATTTTTTTCGCCCATTGAAGTGTTTCCTGCTCTAGCGTTGATTCATCAACTAATTTGTTAACTAAACCAAGGGCATAAGCACGTTCAGCAGAAATCGCATCACCCGTTAACAGTATTTCATTCACAATTGCTTTAGGAAGAATTTGTCCGAGCTTAAAAGCACCTCCCGCTCCTGCAACTAAGCCTATTTTACTTTCGGGTAAGCCAAATACAGCTGAATTGCTGGTAACCACCAAATCACACGCCAGCATTAACTCAAAACCGCCTGCTAAAGCAGCGCCTTGTACAGATGCAATGATCGGCTTTATACGATCACGACTGACAAGCCCTCCAAATCTACCTGTACCGAACAGAATATCTTCTGCTTCGCCATCAGCAAACGCTTTAAGATCCATTCCTGCACAAAACACAGGTCCATTACCGCGCAAAATTGCAATGTGTAATTGCTCATTATTTTCAAAAGCATCAATTGCATCACGA
>CALFUP010000297.1 GCA_937929875.1 uncultured Cocleimonas sp.
ATCCTCATCTAAAATCAAATCGCAATGTATTTCATCTGAACTAATCAATAGGTCGTGACGTTCGCAAATACGATGAATCTGTTCAAGCTCAGTTTTTGTATATACTGCGCCACCAGGATTATGTGGATTACAAAATAGCAAAATTTTAGTATCAGGTGTTATTGAGGCTTCAAGCGCAGCAAGGTCGAGTATCCAACGCTCATCTTTTACCATCATAGGCACTCGAATCGCATGACGTTTTGTATTGCTGATAACGTGATTAAACGGAGGATAAATCGTTGCAGGCGTCATCACACTGTCGCCCTCGTGACCCGCAACTAAACACGATAGGGTCAAGCCATTAACAATACTGTTTAGCGGCACAATCCATTCCGCCTCAATTTTCCAATGGTATTGAGTCTTAGCATGCTTAACGATTGCCTCACTTACCTCAGCAGTTGGCTGGTCGGTATAACCGAAAACACCGTGCGATATACGTTCCTGTAAAGCATCAATCACAGCAGGTGCTGTTTGATAATCAGAATCTGCAATCCATAGCGGCAAAATATCTTTACCTTGGTACTTGTTCCATTTTCTACTATAACTTTGTTTACGGTCTAATGGTGACTCAAAATCAAACATGATATTCCTTAACGATTGTTTGTTATTATTAACACTTTAGATAAATTGAAAGCGTAATATGGCACAAACTAATTTGATAATCAGCACCTTAAAGAAAACGCTGAAATTACACGGTAAAACCTACGCTGATGTAGCCGCGCATCTTGAGCTTTCAGAAGCTAGTGTAAAACGTATGTTTGCTCAGCAAGCTTTTAGTTTAAATAGGTTGGACGCGGTATGCCAAATGATGCATATGGAAATTACCGAATTGATGCAACTGGTTAATGATTCTACGGCACGTCAAATAAATGAACTGAGTGATGAACAAGAAAAACAGTTAGTGAGTGATATCGAACTATTGCTAGTGACTATTTCTGTAATCAACTACTTAACGCTAGATGAAATTTTAGAAGCTTATACCCTTAGTGAAACACAATGTATTCAGCATCTTGCCACTTTAGATCGACTTAATATTATTGAACTGTTACCCAATAATAAAATCAAAATCAAAGTATCACCGAATTTCAAATGGCGCAAAAATGGCCATATTCAACAGTTCTTTCGCGAGAATATCGAAACCGAATTTTTTCATTCTCGCTTTGCTTTGCCACAAGAAAAACTCATCGTGCTAAATGGCATGCTGTCACAAGAATCGAATGCAATCTTCCAACGAAAAGTGGAGCGGCTTGCACGTGAATTTGATGAAATGACCAGCGAAGACAGTACCTTACCGTTGGGTGATCGTTTAGGTTATACCGCAGTTTTAGCCATGCGAGACTGGCGTTTTAGTGTGTTTGATCGATTTCAGAGAAATGCTTAATAAAAAAAACCATCAAAAAGAGGGGGGTGTGCTTCATACACTTATTTAAACCCTATTCACGTTTAATTTACTCTTATATTTGTACAAGACTATTAGCCATTGCATAATCCTATTTGAACTCAATTTTGGATAATCCATGCGCTTTTGCTATTTCATTGTATTACTGTCTATTTCACTTACAACTTTTGCCGCCGATGATAAGCAAAGTCCTGAGAAAAACCAAGAGCAAGAAATCTTCCTTGGTATAAATACCGCAGACGTGCGTGAAGATACCTCGAGTGTGCAATTTCTTAACCTATTCAGATCTGCAATTCCGTTTAACGAGACTGTTCCTTGGGCAAGTAAAAAAGAAGTGACCTATGATGAGAATGGTTGGGCGAATAATCTAAACGGAACACAGGCAGGTACAAAGTTTTTAAATCGATTGCCTGAAGATACCGTCGAAGATGGATTTTTTACGGTGCTTTATGACGGTGAAGGTGAGATCTTTTATGGTAATGATGCGCGTTTAGTGGTGCATCGTCCGAATAAAGATATTATTGAAATTCGAGCTGGAAAAGACAAAATTCTCAATGCGTCTTTGTTTATCAAAAAATCTAATCCAGAAAACTATATTCGCAATATTCGTATTCTTCCTGAAGGTGGAGTGTGTAAAGGCGCTGAACATCTTCGAGTAAAATCTCCGAAGGATTGTGGTGGTGCTGAGTATTTGTCGTTTGAAGAGAATCATTTGAATCCTTGGGCTAAAGAACAGCGCGAAAAGCTGGCTAAAGAAACTGAGCAGAAGAGCGAAGAAAGTAAGACAAACAAAAATAAAGAAGGCGCAACTGAAGAAAATAAGGCTGAAGAAAAAAAGACTGCTGTAAAAAAGGATTCAAAAGATAAAGCTTCAGAATCAACTAAGGAAGTTGTAAAAAAAGAAGAAAGCACTGTTAAGAAAGAGACTGCAAGTCAAAATACTAAAGACGAAAAAGAAAATAATAAAGAGAAGAATAAAACAACAGTAACAAAAGAAGATGAATCAGAGTCAAAATCGGCTGAAAAGAAGATTGTTGATAAAGATGCCTTTGTCATTAAAGGATTCAGCGATCCAAACAAAGCACTCATCTTTAACCCTGAATACTTAAACTTCATGAAAGACTTTCAGATGGTTCGTTACATGAATATGTCGGGCATGACGCGTAATCCAGTGGTTGATTGGGATGAACGCAATACCATGAAAAAAGCCACTTGGGGTGGTAAATATGGTTCTCGTGGCGCGCCTGTCGAAGTGATGGTGGCTTTATCGAATCAGATTGATGCCTACCCATGGTTCTCAATGCCATACAAAGTGAGTGATGATTACATCACTAAATTTGGCGTATACGTCAATGCAAACCTTAAACCACAACTTAAAGCTTATATCGAATACAGCAATGAAGTATGGAATCCGATTTTCATCCATCATGACTATGCGATTGCAGAGGGAATGAAGCAGAAGCTGGACAAGAAAAAATCCCAAGCGGGTTACAAGTGGTATTCAAAACGCAGTGTGCAAACCTTTAAGTTATGGGAAGACGTTTTTGGTGGATCAGATCGATTGATTCGCGTGATGGGTAGTTGGGCGAGTAACCAAATCATGTCGAGCACGGTTTTAAAGTACGAAGATGCATATAAACACACTGATGCAATTGCCATTGGACCGTATTTTTCGGCGCATCCCCGAGTATTACGTCGAACCGAAACCGTTGATGACGTTTTCAAAGCGATGCTAGATAAAAAGACCAAATGGGGTATGGA